>NZ_BADX01000076.1:0-34296 GCF_000241365.1 Pseudoalteromonas sp. BSi20480
CAACTCCGCTACATTGGTGCACATATAAAAACGACCCCAAAATTGCGCTATAATATAAACAGTTACCCGATACAGTTTCTGCCTTTGCTTTTTGCTTCGTATAACGCCTTGTCGGCAACACGCATCGCATCTTTTAAATTGGTATTTTGAAACTCTGCAAGCCCAATACTCGCTGTTATCGTGCAAGACTTGTCACTAATAGAAAAATCGTAACTCGCCATTTTTTTTCTAAACGCTTCTAAATATTCGCGTGCTCTGGCTAAATCGATATCAGGTAGAACAATGGCAAATTCTTCACCACCCACCCTTGCTACAGTAAATTTTGCAAAAGTTGAGCGAATAAGAGACCCAACCTGCTTAAGCGCCTGATCGCCGCCTTCGTGACCAAATGTATCGTTTATATTTTTAAAAAAGTCCACGTCGAGTAGCGCTAGCGTATTATTTTGATTTTGATTTTTTAATAACTTTTCAGCATATTGATAAAAATAACGTCGATTGTATAAACCGGTTAAGTGATCTCTAAAAGCACTTTCTTTGATATCTGCAATCAGTGATAACTGCTCCATTGTTTGCAACACCCTGCAATGAAACTCTTCATTCATAAAGGGTTTAGTCAAAAAGTCGTTTGCGCCATATTTTATAAAGCGTGCTGATAAACCGTGCTTGCCTGCTCCAGATAAACCAATTACAGCTAAATCGTCTCGCCCTCTAAAATTACGGACTGCTTTAACTAGCTCAAAACCATCCATTGTTGGCATAGCGTAATCGGTCATAAGCAGCTTTATATCTGGATCAGCTTTTAATATTTCAAGCGCTTGCTGGCCGTCATTCGCGGTGCTTACATCAAACAATTGCTTTTCGAGCATTTGCTTCATTAACGAACGACTTAACATAGAATCGTCCGCAATTAATGCCTTACAACCTTGGTTTCTTAAAAGTTGAGAAACCAATTTAACGGCATAATGATAAGAATCACGGTTATCTTTTATAACGTAATCCACCACACCATCTTCTAGCATTTGCTGACGTTTGTACTCGTCTATCTTTGATGTAAGCACAACCGTAGGAATTGCTTTAGAAAGTGTATATTTGGCAACTTCGCCATTTGGGGCATCGGGGAGAGTTAAGTCAACAAGTGCTAATGAATAGTCGTACTTTTCTACGTGCTCCTGGCATTCAGCTAATGACCAGGCAAAATCAACGGCAACATCTAAATACTGGGCGGTTAAGTGGCGTAAAACCTGCTGGACTACTTTACTGTCTTCAACCACTAATACTCTTTGCATAGACCTTCTCTTTGTTCTCATTATTTTTGCAACATCTGCTGCAAACACAAAATAATAAAACTTACTGGTACCACACTTTAAGCAGCAAAAATAAGTAAATAAAAAACATCCCAGAGTCATTGTTATTTAACGCTTTAAATATTAAAGCACATTCCATTAACCAGCTTGTAAATCAATAATTGTAATAAAAACAAACTTGCTGGCAAATATACCCGATTTTAATTCTTAGCTAAATAATTAAACAAAAATTTACACCATAAATAATTGATTATTTTACTTATCGGCTTATATTAATTAACTCAACCATTAATATCGGCAGCTAGTCTCATTACTTTTGTTATTTTGCTTATTTTTATCTTTAATAGGTTATCAAATATAATAAGGACACCTCATGAAGCTTAGTCGTATTTTACCAATCACGGTTTTTGCATTAATGCTCAGCCCGCTTGCTGATGCTGATAATCGACGCCGTATTGATGTAGACAGTAAAGTAGTCACCCAACACAAAGCTAAAATTAATGGTCAACGCTTTAATTATACGGTTGCAACAGGCACTCAACCCGTATGGGACGACAAAGGTGATGCCGTTGCTACGCTACAATACACGTATTACACGCGCGATAAAGTTGATGATAGAGCCAAACGCCCATTGCTCATTTCTTTTAATGGTGGCCCTGGCTCAGCCTCAGTTTGGATGCACTTAGCCTATACAGGCCCTCGCGTATTAAAAATTGATGATGAAGGCTATCCTATTCAGCCCTATGGTGTAAAAGACAACCCTTACTCTGTGCTTGATGTTGCCGATATTGTTTACGTAAACCCAGTAAATACTGGCTATTCGCGAGTTATTGAAAACGAAAAAGGCGAAATGCTTTCTAAAGCTCAACAAAAAGACATGTTTTTTGGTGTTAACGCCGACATTAAATACCTTGGCGAGTGGTTAAATACTTTTGTAAATAGAACAGAGCGTTGGCGCTCTCCAAAGTTTTTAATTGGCGAAAGTTATGGCACAACACGCGTATCAGGCCTTGCACATGAATTACAAAATAGCCAATGGATGTATATCA
This sequence comes from Pseudoalteromonas sp. BSi20480, assembly GCF_000241365.1. Lineage (NCBI taxonomy): Bacteria > Pseudomonadati > Pseudomonadota > Gammaproteobacteria > Alteromonadales > Pseudoalteromonadaceae > Pseudoalteromonas > Pseudoalteromonas sp. BSi20480. The sequence goes on from NZ_BADX01000076.1 coordinate 2,354, forward strand.
ACGGTGTTGTATTAGTGTCACCAACAGACATTGGTATCAAACGCGAAGGCCCAGTTAAAGCGGCAAATCGCTTGCCGTATTTTGCAGCCACAGCGTGGTATCACAAAGCACTAAACGCCGACTTACAAGCAAAGGACTTAGATGAACTCCTTCCTGAAGTTGAGCAGTTTACTTTAAATGAACTAATACCCGCATTAGCAAAGGGCGGTTTTTTAGCGCAAGACGAAAAGCGTCGTATTATTAAAAAAATGGCTGAGTATGCAGGCCTTTCAGAAACCTTTGTCGATCAAAACAACCTCGATATCCCTACGCAATACTTTTGGAAGGAATTATTGCGTGACCGAGGACAAACAGTCGGCCGTTTAGACTCTCGCTATTTAGGTATAGACAAACGTGATGCTGGTGACTCACCTGATTACTGGGCAGAGCTGACTTCATGGTTGCACTCCTTTACGCCTGCAATCAATTACTACCTACGCGAGGAGTTAAACTATAAAACCGACATCAAATATAACTTATTTGGCAACGTTCATCCTTGGGATAGAAGTGGCAATAATACCGGTGAAAACCTTCGTCTTGCGATGGCTCAAAACCCTTACTTGAATGTAATGGTACAGGCGGGTTATTACGATGGTGCAACTAATTACTTTGATGCCAAATACACAATGTGGCAATTAGATCCAAGTGGAAAAATGAAAGACCGTCTAAGCTTTAAAGGCTACAGAAGTGGGCACATGATGTACCTTCGCCATGCTGATTTAGAAAGCTCAAATAACGACTTAAGGGAGTTTATACAAAACTCACTGCCTAAAGATTCTAAAGCAGCCAAATATTAAAATATTGATCAACCACCTATAAATGGCGTACCTGAGTCATTTATAGGTGAACACCCTTCCAGTTTTACAATAACTTATTTAACGGTTAGTTCGCGTAAATTACAACTTCCAACTTTAATAACCGGTTCGATTGCGGTGTAGCTTTTAGTTTCTAGCATTGTCCGTAAATTAACGAGCGTTTTGAAGGTACTTTTAAGACCCACTTTATTGTATAGCCACGTTGGTATATTTCCCCCTGGTAAAGCGTAAACCTGATACTCAATATTTAAATCTTCGCCCTTTTGTGTAAGTAACCAATGTGCGTTTAGCGTTTTTATTCTAACTACCCGCTTAGTTAATGGTAACTCTTTAGGACGCGATTCAATAGAAAGCTTGGTTTGCTGAGGAGAGAGTCTTGAGTAACACGAATAGGTAACGGCATCACGGTTTGCCACTGGCCAAGGGGAGTCGATATAACTATAAACAAGGTTTTCTGAAGGGCTTAAAGCTTTAATTACACGTACTTTAGACGTGTTTTCAAGCCAGCTTGAAGCAATACGCGTATCACTTAATAAATCTAAAAAGTCATTGGCTGTTACATCTTCAATATTAAGCTGACCTTTTACAATAAACGTATCATTAGAGAATTGCTGATATTCAATGTTTACTCCTTGCTCGTTTTTGTATAATTGCCAACGGGGCTCAGAGTAAGTATTAAAGCTTAACAAAATAATTAATAAACTAATGCACTTTTGCATAGGGGTTAACTTACAAAAGTGCTTGATCATCATTTTTGCCAATAAGGCGCTATGTCATACGAAGCAAGTCTACTTTGCTCCATTGCACTGACTAAATATTCAGACTTTTGCTCCAGCCAAGATTGAATTTTTGCAAGTTGCTCATCGTCTTGACCTGCGCATAATTGCTTTAAGTACTCTAGGGTACTGAGTTCATAAACACCATGCGAAATATCTAACCACGGCAACCTAAACTCAAGACGTTCTTCTTTATCGAACATCGATCCTAAGCAATTACCACTTAGCAAGCTGTTTTCAAGCTGCATTCTTAAATTAAGGTAGTCAAGTACACCTAGCGTTTGCTCTTTAGGCAATAATTGATGTAGGTTTTTCCAGTCTTTATTAAATAATCTTTCAGCAATAGAAGACACTGGATTTTCTGCAGCTTGGAGCTCTACCTGCCCCCAATCTTTTCGCCATTGCTTGTCAATCAACCACGTTGTTAACGAGAGCAATAAACGATTGTAACGAGCACTATGAAAAAGCGCATTAATGTCATCAATACTAGGTTGTAGCTCTTTTAAATCGTTAATAACTTGCGCCAAAGCTGGCGCCGCATTTATTTTTTTATAAAATGCATGACGTTTAGATGTATAGGTTTTTAACTGAATTGCATTTTCTACCCATGCTAACTCGCTCAAAAGCCATTTGAGCTCAGTACGAAGCTGTTCGGTACTGTCTTTAGAGACTATATCGTCAAACAACCAAAAAGTATGACGAATTAAACTAATACCATCAGTCACCCTTTTTAAGGTTTTTAAACTCGGTTTATCGAAGTAACACTGCTCATGCTTTTGCACAAACCGAATACCAAAGTTCATTGCTTCTTTTAAAGCGCTTTCTTGGGTCGCAGAACGAGGAAGCTTAACAAAGCCAATCGACTTACTAGGCTTAAGCGGATTGTCGTCGGCTAAACGGTAGCCGCGTGCTGCTTTTGAATACAAACCGAGTCGAATACAGTTTTGGCTAACTAAAATATCAGCCAAAGCAAACAGCTCATTCCGGCTGCCTTCAATTAATTCTATTTCCAGCTCGCTGATCATCTCAACTTGCCCAGAGGCTGCGATTTCGCCTTTATCAAGCACCACTTCAATTTTTGCACCAGCTTGCGTTTCAATTAACCACGTGCGGCGAATAAAGTTAGTGCTAAAAATAGGGTACAAATTTTGTGAAATTGCATTAACTTGCATGCCATGTGGCCAAATATCAGCACTAAACGCCATTAAGTTAGGGCGGCTGGAATCAATAGGTAAGTTATATTCTGGGCGCTGATGAAGGCCACCTACCACTTCGCCGGCAAGCTTGATAGTTTGTTCGCACTGATTGTCAGAACAACGGGTTCTAAAGCCAATATCAAGTGCTCGAAGTTCACGGCTTGGCGTATCATAATAGGCATTTTGCAAACTACGCGATGGTTTATTTATAACCGTTTTAGCAAATTGAGTAATTAGTGAGGGGATCAGTGGGACAACGGCATCTGATACCAAAAATTTCAGTTCTATCTCAGTATCCATTCGGTCTGCGGATTACCTTTAAAATAAATAAGTGGTCAAAATAAACAAAGCGCTCTAACAATGCAAATTTTTTAGGCTTATTAAGTGCTTTAATCATGTCAGGGTTACAATATCAGCCTTGCTTTTAAAAGGCTAAATCCCTACTATCTTGCATTATATGTGAATTAAAAAACCATGTTCATAACGGACTCAGTAAGAACAACAAGGTAGATAAATGCTAAAACATTGTTTATTCGGGCTACTTTTAACAGCCACTACGTTTATAAGCTACGCACAAGATGCAGCACAAACAGCGAGCTCATCAGATGCAAATACCGCTTACGTTATTGATAATTTGTATACATTTATGCGTTCAGGCGCGAGCAAAAATTATCGACTACTTGGCTCTGTAGACGCAGGAACAAAAATAACAGTACTATCTAGCGAAGAAAACGGCTTTATTAAAATAAAAGACGATAAAGACCGCGAAGGTTGGATTGAAACTAAATTTATTTCTACTACACCTGGGTTACATCAACAATACCAAGTTTTAAGCAGCGAAATGAGCACCATGCAAGAAAATTTACGCCTTGCTCAAATAGAACTACCGCAGCTACAAAAGCAAAATCAAACCTTAACCGATCAAAACCTGCAATTATCAGCGCAAATTACAAGCCTGCAAACAACACTCGCGCAAGAGCGCACGCAAAAAGAAGCCGCTAGTTCAAAAGAAAAACGACAACTACTTACCTACGGCGGTGCAATTGCATTTTTAGGGTTGTTTTTGGGAATTATTTTAACCATTGTTTTGTCGCGCCGTAAGCGTTACGAAGGCTGGGCATAAATTAATTGAATGAATGTTGTTCAATAGAAAAGCCGCTATTAGCGGCTTTTTTATTCGCATATCAAATATTGAGCTATGCATATATAGCACTGGCTTAACTATAAAAAAATAGATTAACTTACGATTTTGCCAGCGGCTGTACTTCTTTATTTTCGTTCATCTCTAACTTTGGCGCATTCATTCCCTTTAATAAACGACCGAATATATCAGCACCAGTAATAATACGCTTCTCATCACCCCATACCAGCACAACGTCGTGATCAATAGCACCATCAAACGATTTATCGAGCGAATGATTTGCGCGTATTTTTAAAATAACCTCACTTAAACGCAGTGTTTCATCCGTTACAATAATAGGTCTGTGGCAAAAATGGTAAGGGTCAAAAATATCTGGCTCAAATAATGCTGATCGTAAAAAACCATCTGCATCAACCACTAATAACGGCCACCCATCGTTGTTAGTCAAAATTACCCAGTTATAGCCCGATTTGTGTAATTTACGTAAAAACTCATTATCGGCTGATAATGTCAGTTCAGGAAAAATAGGTAAATCAAGTTTAGTAGGTAAAGAGATTATAGAATCTGGATCAATTATTTCCCCTTCTTTAGTTACACTGATTTCGTCTAAGCTAAAAAAGTTAAGTGCACCAATACCTTCAACATGTTGCACATCAGCTTCTTCTGCCTCAATGTGTTTACGTATTATTCCTCTAAGCTCGCTTTCAGCAAAATAGGTAATACCTTCTTTGCCCAGCCATGCATCAAGTACCAAGGCCGTTGGTTTAGCAACAACATAAAACAAAACTTGATAAAACTTTATTAATGGCGAAAGCATACTCGCCATTTTTAATGCATTACGAGAAAAATAAGCTTGAGGTGTTATCTCACCGATTATCGTAATCGCAATCGTTGAGAATAAAAACGAGCTAGCGCCCATTAATACAGAATCAGAGAGCAACGTGAGTAAAACGTTAATACCCACGTTACCCCACAAAATGGTTGCTAGTAAAAAGTTAGAGTCGTTACGAAGTGCCATAACCTTAATTGCCGCTTCGTTTCTTTTTGAACTTTCCATTTCAAGCTGTAATCGGCTTAACGAAAAGAACGCCAAATTCAAGCCCGAAAATATTGCCGATTGCGAAATACACAGAGCAATAGCACACCAAATCATGACATCAAACGTCATTTTATTTTCCTGTTAAAAAGTTTATAGCAGCAACAAACTGCCTAAACCTAAAAAGGTCACAAACCCAACAATGTCGGTAACCGTAGTTAAAATAACAGAGCCAGATAACGCTGGATCTATTTTCATTTTGTCTAAAATCGATGGTATTACAACGCCCGCGAGCGAGGCCGCTACTAAGTTTAATAAAATAGCGACTGTAATCGTTACACTTAACATTAAATCGTTAAACCATAAGTAGGTGAGTAAACCAATTACAAATGCCCACACTAAACCGTTAACAGCCCCGACTCTTAGTTCTTTTTTAAGTAACGCATTGCGGTTTGAATCAGTCACCTGCCCCAAAGCCAAACCACGCACGATAACGGTTAATGTTTGACTACCCGCAATTCCTCCCATTGAGGCTACAACCGGCATAAGCACCGCTAAAGCAACCACTTGTTCTATAGTGGCGCCAAATAAACCAATGAACCACGATGCTAAAAATGCAGTGGCCAAGTTTATACCTAGCCAAATACCACGGTTTTTGGCACTTTTTCGCACACTGGCAAATAAATCTTCGTCCTCTCGTAAACCACCGGCCTTTGCGGTGGCTTCATCGGTTATTTCTTGGCGAAGTTCGTAAGCAGAGGCAATTGTTAATCGCCCTAATAATTTATTATCTGAATTTACAACCGGCATAGCCATTTGCTCAGAGTGAATTACGACTTCAGCAGCTTCATATAAATCATCGTCTGCATGCAACGATGAAAAATCATGATTTGCCAGTGTCATTAAATTATCGTTATCGTGTGCTTTAATAACATCGTTAATGGCCACTTCACCAATTAAACTGCCTTTGCGGGTCACTAAATAAATAACTTCGCTGTATTGCGGTACACCTTTGAATAAAAGTTTTTTTGCACCACCAGCTGTTAACTTGTCAGACACCTTTAAAATATCAAAACCTAGCCAGTGACCTAATTGTTCTGGTGGGTATTGCTGTGCTAAATCGTACTGCTTGGTTTGCGCTTCATCTAATTGCTTTCTTGCATAGTCGACAAACCGCTCAGGTATAACTTCTTCTAATTCGAGTAGCTCTTCTACATTTACTTCATCAAGTAATTTAAATGCATCACTGTCATCAAGTGTTTGCAGTAACCATAAACAACTGTCAGGGCTTAAATTTACAAAAATTTCATGCTGTGTATCTTCGTCAAGCAATTGCCAAATTTCGAGTCGCTGCTCTTTGGGTATTGCTTCAAACAATAAAGATAGATGCTCTGTAGAAAGTGTGCTTTGTGCGTCGATCAACAGTTTATTCTTACGTTCTGTGGTGTCGCATTGCAGTAAGTCGTTTATGAGTTGTGGAAGCTGATCTACCGGATACTCAATCATTAAAAAAACCTTAAAATTAAAAAGCACATTATTTACAGTTTACCTTCTCAATTAAAAATTGCAGAAAAAACGGTACTTTAATTAAAGATGTGCATGCTATTTTGCGCATTGTATGGGCAAAACAAAGGCAGTACTATTTATTTTTATATAAATTAAAAGTATGAAATTAAGGTATTAGAAAACAAAAGGGAAAGAAGTTGGGCAACTATGAATACTAAAGCATACAAGCATTATTTTGTATGCTTTAAATAAGTAAGATTAAATTTCGATTAATAACCCTTTGTCTTTTTTACTTTTTCAATAACCATATAAGTATGGTGTGTGCCTACACCAGGAATATCAACTAAGTCACCCAACACTTGCCTGTACTCTTCCATGTTAGATACACGTATTTTTAATAAGTAGTCGTAACCGCCTGCAACCATGTCACATTCTACAACTTGTTCCATTTTTAATATGTGTTCTTTAAATACTTTAAATACAGCAGTATTTGAGGTAACCAACGACACTTGAACATGAGCCACTAAGCTTTGATTTAACTTAGCTTCGCTTAATTTAGCATAATAACCCTCAATATAGCCTTCTTGCTCTAATCGCTTTACGCGATCAAGGCATGGGCTTGGGCTTAAATTAACTTGTTTTGCTAAGTTAACGTTAGAAATTCTGCCGTTTTTTTGCAAAACGTCTAAAATTGCTAAATCAATGCGATCTAGCATGCGTAATCTATTTGGATTTGTCATACAGAATTTTATGCGGATAAGTTAAATTTATGCCCTGTAAATTATCGTAAATCGACAAATTTAACCAGCATATTCTGCTGAATTTTATTTAGAATGCACTCTCAATATCACTGGTATTTTATTGGTAATTAAATTTACTTTAAATCTTAACACTGCTAAGGGTTGCTTATGTTATTCAACGGCGATTTAACAACTGACTGTCCTATAAGACAAAAAATCCGTGACTTTTACCGCATAGACGAAAATGCGGTTATCGATCATATTTTACCGCTTGCAGAAGTAGGCGTTAAAGCACGAAGCCGTGCCTGGGAAAGAGCCCGCCAAATTGTTTTAAACATTCGTAAAGAACAAGATGGTCAAGGCGGTGTAGATGCGCTACTGAATGAATTCTCGCTTTCAAGTGAAGAAGGCGTAGTGTTAATGTGTTTAGCCGAAGCGCTGCTTCGTGTACCAGACAAAGAGACCCAAGAAGCCCTTATTCGCGACAAGTTAGCAAAAGGTGATTGGAGCTCTCATTTAGGCAGTAGCGACTCTTTATTTGTAAATGCATCATCTTGGGGCTTATTAGTAACCGGTAAAATGGTTAACTACACAGATAAAACCAAAGACCAACAGTTTGGTATGCTTAAAAAAACCATTGGTCGTTTAGGTGAGCCTGTTATTCGTAAGTCTGTAAACTTTGCAATGAAAATTATGGGCAAGCAATTCGTTATGGGTCGTACCATAAACGAAGCAATTGAACGTGCTGCCGACACAGAGCAAAAAGGCTATGTATATTCTTACGATATGCTAGGCGAAGGCGCGCGCACAAGTAAAGATGCTAAACGCTACTTTGACAGCTATATGAATGCCATTCACTCAATTGGTAAAGCGGCAAATGGCCGTGGTCCTATTAAAAGCCCAGGTATTTCTGTAAAGCTTTCGGCTATTCATCCGCGTTATGAATTTACGCATAAAGACCGAGTAATGGCTGAAATTGTACCTAAGCTAAAAGAGCTTGCTCTGGCTGCAAAGCAGTACGACATTGGTTTTACCGTTGATGCAGAAGAAGCTGACCGTTTAGATATTTCATTGGATATTATCGAAGCCGTATTTAGCGATAAAGATTTAGATGGCTGGCAAGGGTTTGGCTTAGCTGTTCAAGCGTATCAAAAACGTGCGATTTTTGTTATTGAGTGGCTGACAGAGCTTGCTACGCGTGTAGGTCGTAAACTAATGGTGCGCTTAGTTAAAGGCGCATATTGGGATACTGAAATTAAAACTACACAACAAGATGGTTTAGATCATTACCCTGTATTTACCCGAAAAGCGACAACCGACGTATCTTATAAAGCATGTGCAATTAAAATGCTAGAAGCACGTGATGTGCTATACCCACAATTTGCAACACACAATGCATACACTGCAGCAACTATTCTAGAAGTGGCTAAAGGCGATAACACAGGGTTTGAATTCCAACGCTTACACGGGATGGGTGAATCGTTATTTGACCAAATTGTAAATGCAGAAAAAATTCAGTGTCGTGTATACGCTCCCGTTGGCCAACACGAAGACCTATTGGCCTATCTTGTTAGACGTTTACTAGAAAATGGTGCAAACTCATCGTTTGTAAATGCCATAGTTGACACCTCTAAACCGGTAGAAACACTGCTGCCAGATCCGGTAGAAACGCTGCAAGGGCTTCGCAACAAATACAATACGCAAATTAAAATGCCAATTGATTTATACGGCGAAGAACGCGCTAACTCTAAAGGCATGGACTTAACCGATATAAACGTGATTACCCCGTTTAAAGAAAACCTAGACAACTGGTTTAACGAGCACCTAATAGATCAAAGCCAAGTCCCTGATGGATCTCTTGCTGTTAAAAACCCAGCAAATCATAAAGAAATCATCGGCCATGTAAAACTACAAAGTGGCGATGAGATGAAAAAACTACTTGCTAATGCAGAAGCAGCGTTTGAGTCATGGTCGCAAACCCCTGTAAAAGACCGCGCTAATTTATTACGTCGAATTGCTGACATTTTAGAACGTCATCACGACGAGCTCGTTGCTATTTGTATCAAAGAAGCGGGTAAAGTAGCACAAGATGGCATAGACGAAGTACGTGAAGCAGTCGACTTTTGTCGTTACTACGCAGCACGAGCCGAAGAACTCTCAGAAGATGAGCGCTTTGAAGCACGGGGGGTAATTCTGTGTATTAGTCCATGGAACTTCCCACTTGCTATATTTTTAGGGCAAGTGGCTGCTGCCATTGTGACGGGTAACACTGTTATTGCCAAACCGGCTGAACAAACAAGCTTAATTGCATTGCGTACAATTGAACTTATGCTATCTGTGGGTTTACCAGAGCACGTCGTCCAACCTGTTATTGCACGCGGTAGTGAAGTGGGTAAAACAATTGTTCCTGATGAACGTATTCAAGCAGTTATGTTTACAGGTTCAACTGAAACCGGCACATTAATTTCTCAAACACTTGCAGCACGAAACGACATACAAGTGCCATTAATCGCCGAAACAGGTGGTCAAAACTGTATGATTGTTGACTCTACAGCATTGCCTGAGCAAGTAGTTGATGATGTTATAAGTTCTGGTTTCCAAAGCGCTGGTCAACGCTGTTCAGCTCTGCGTGTATTGTTTATTCAAGAAGACGTAGCCGACGGTATCATCGAAATGATTAAAGGTGCTTTGGCTGAATTACATATTGGCGATCCATCATTGTTATCTACCGATGTAGGACCAGTAATCGACGAAAAAGCACTTAAAAACTTAACCGAACATGTTGAGTACTTAAAAGGCAACGCAACACTTCATTACGAATGTAAAATTCCGGACAACAGTGAAAACGGTGCGTACTTCTTTGCTCCTCGTTTGTACGAAATAAAAGATCTTTCTGTACTTAAGCGCGAAGTATTTGGTCCATGTGTTCATATTATTCGCTTTAAAGCGAATCAACTTGATGACGTAATCGATCAAATAAACAATACAGGTTACGGCTTAACAATGGGTGTGCATTCACGCATTGAAGAGCGTTGCGAGTATCTTGCTAAAATGTCTCGTGCGGGAAATGTATACGTAAACCGTAATATGATTGGCGCAATTGTTGGTGTGCAACCATTTGGTGGCCGAGGCCTATCGGGCACGGGTCCTAAAGCTGGCGGCCCTAACTATCTACAACGTTTGGTGAAAGAAAAAGCATCGCCAGAAAACGTACAAATGACAAACCTAACGCCAGATGAGCTTGATTTACACCACTACAGTGGCGCAAATGCTCAAGTAGAAAAGCTAATGGCTAATTCAATGCGCGATGAAAAAATTTGGCGAGCAACCCCGCTGAATGATCGTGTATCTGCTGTTCGTCAGCTACTAGCCAAAATTGCTACGGTTGAAATTATTGATGACCTTGCTGACGATTTAGCTTTAACGCTAGCAGATGCGCGCGCACAGCTAAACCGCCTTGAAAAGCACATGCGTAAATTTACAACATTGCCTGGGCCAACGGGTGAGTCTAACACGCTTCACTTAGAAGCTCGCGGCTGTGTTGTTTGTTATGCGGATAAGAGTACCTCTTTTAACTTTTGGGCGTTATCTATTATCACTGCATTAGCTGCGGGTAATACGGTAATTACAGTTGCCTCTGAAATGTTCTATGAAGAAGCTGAAGCATTCAGAGAGAAGTTTATTGCCACAGGTGTTGCCGAAGGGGTATTTCAGGTAGCTAAACCTAATCAGTTACAAGCTATTTTGGCCCACCCTCATTTAGCAGGCGCAGTTGTTGCAGCGCGTTCGTCGCGTTTAGGTTACTTCAGCCAGCAACTTGCACAACGTAAGGGCGCTATATTACCGGTGATCAGTTCTGAATATTACGACACATTAATCAAGCGTCTTATCACTGAAAAAACAATTAGTGTAGATACAACGGCATCAGGTGGTAATACATCCTTGATGACCTTAGTTGAAGATGATGATTAATTAAGCTAATACTAATTACTTATAATGTTTATTAAAGGCACCTTTTGGTGCCTTTTTTCTATTTAAAGTACGTAAAGTTTGCTATTTTCAATATAGATTTATTAGTTAAGTAGTTAAATTGAAAAAGCTCCCTGTTTCTAAATTACTCCCTGGTATGTTTGTGCAAAGCGTCACAAAACAAACTGGCAGAGTAAAAATAAAAAGCCAAGGATGGGTAAAAACCCAAACGAGTATTGATAAGCTTATTAAAGCGGGTATTTTAGAAGTCGAAATCGACCCAGATAAAACACTCACCAAAACAGTACCTGAAAAAGAACAAACCAAAACACCTGCCACAAAAATAAAGCGCGATCCTTGGCAAAAAACGCATAATGCAGCTCAAGAAATGAATAAAGCTAAAAAGCTTTATGACGAAGCTAAAACGCTGCAAATAAAAGCATTTAAAGATATAAAGTCCGGCCTGAACATTGATATTGCTCCATTTAGAGAGCTTGCTAGCGGTTTTATGGATTCAGTTTTTAGAAACCAAGACGCCCTAGCCTGCCTCACGCAAATGCGCCAAAAAGATGCATACTTACTAGAGCACTCTATAAACGTATCTATCTTAATGGGTATTTTTGCAAAGCACCTCAATATTGAAAAAGACATTATTGTAGAGCTCACCACCGGTGCGCTGCTGCATGATATTGGTAAAATAAAAACGCCAGATGAAGTCCTCAATAAGCCTGGGCGCTTAACCGAAGCCGAATTTGAAATAATGAAGCAGCATGCGGTTTACTCTAAACAAATTTTAGAGGAGTCAGGTTTAACTGGTATTGCTGTAGATATTGCAGGCATGCATCATGAACGTATAGACGGAACTGGTTACCCTTTTGCCAAAAAAGGAAGTGAAATAAGCCAGTATGTCCGCATGGCTTCTATTGTAGATGTATATGACGCCCTCACAGCAGAGCGAGTTTATAAATCGGGCATGGAACCCATTAAGGCATTTAAAATATTAAAAGAAGGCTGCCCAGATAGCTTTGACGGCGAATTACTAACTAAGTTTATTCAGTGTATTGGAATTCACCCTGTGGGCACATTAGTAAAGCTTTCAAGCCAAAAAGTCGGGCTTGTGACAGAAAGTAATCCCGCGATGCCATTAAAGCCGATTGTTAAAACCTTTTATAGTGCAAAGCACAGCCGTTATACAGAAGTGCTCGATATTGATTTGTCGAACAAGCGAATTGAAGACTCACTCGAAACAACCGTAAAAGCCGGCGATTTCAACATTGATTTAGAGCGTTTTTACAAAAACTACCGTATTACCTTAAATAGTCAAAATAAGCTCAATGTTACTCATTGAGCTTATACTTTTTGTTACTCTGGCCAATCCTGCAAGGCTTTTAAACTAAACTCGTAACCGTCAAAATCTATTACGCTTTGCTCAGGTGTAATTTCTTTTACCATTAATGCACCAATGCTCTCACCTTCGTGAAGCTCTCGCCCATTTAACTTTATCCAGCGTTTATCTGCACTTGATGAATAGATATGTGCTTGATACTTTATGCTAGGTAGCATGGCTTGTAGGCCATCTGGTAACAATTCGATAGGCTCTACCCGAGATGACGATTTAGAGGCCTGAGTTACCTCATAATCTTGGTTTTTATCGACATCTTGCACTGCCTGTGCAAACGCATTTTTAAGTGTAGTTGGTACAGCATCAAGCTCAGGGTCACTTTTAGGTTCAGCTTGCGCTGCACCACTAATTGGCTTACCCAACACTTTATATTTACTCATATCAATACTTGTTGACGACGTACTTTGAGTTTGTTCAAAACCACCTTGGTTATAAGTTAACTGTGTATTTGAATTAAGTTGACCTTGGTTTGGCTGATTATAATTTTGCGTATTTACAAGCGAAGGTTGATTAAAAGTTTGTTGAATGCCACTAGCTGCAACTGTTGATGGCATTGGAATATACTGCCCAGTGGGCGTTAACAGCATTTGCTGAATACCCGTTGGTGTTTGCACATGCACTAACTGCCCTTCAATAGTCGCTGTATTGCTTGGCGCTTTTTCAGGTTTAGGCTTTACATTCACCTCAGCTTGTTCAGTGGTAGGTAATGCTGCTGTCTGTAACTCAGTCGTTACTTGTTCATTACTTTGAGTGCTAACTACATTTAAAGGTTCAACAGAACCAGATGATTGCACCCATTTACCAAAAGTAAATCCGGCTGCCACCGTTACAAAGGCAGCCAAGCTGCCCCCAAAAACAAAGGCGATACGGCGGTAACGAGCGAGTGCTTGTTGCTGTTTTAACTGCTCCGACTGTAAATCGTATTGCTCGGCGCTCATATCAGCTTGTTGAGATTGCTTTAACGCATCTAATAAATAAGACATAAATCACCTAACTATAAAATAAAGGAAAGCCCAATACCTGCGGCAAACAAAGCGCCGAAAGCAAAGCAATAAATTAAAATCGATGGCGACTGCTCAGGCTTATTCGTTGTTGCAACAAAGTCAGAAGGTAGTGATTCTTGCGCAGATTGTTTAACAATTTCAGCATCTACAACAAGTTGCTGCTTCGAAAAAGTACCCACTAAAGCTCGTTCACACACAAGGTTCATCAAGCGAGGTATACCGCCTGTCATTTTATGAACCATCTGCATTGCATCCATCGAAAACAATCCTTTATCACACCCTGCAATATGCAAACGGTGCTTGATATACGCAACTGTTTGGCCTTGTGTTAAAGGTAATAAGTGATAACGCGCGGTGATCCGTTGAGCAAGCTGCCTTAACTCATTACGTTTTAGTAAATCTTGAAGTTCTGGCTGACCTACAAGCACGATTTGCAATAGCTTTTTGTGGTCGGTTTCTATATTAGTTAATAAACGAAGTTGCTCAAGCACATTGGGGGCTAGAAGCTGTGCCTCGTCAATAATTAAAATAGTATGGCCACCCGACTTATTATTACTCTCTAAGTGTTTTTTTATTATATCGGTTAAACTTTTAAGCGTCGCATTTTGTGCGTCATAACTAATTTTCAATTCATCGCAAATACTGGCTAACAACTCAAGTTCTGACAGCGCAGGATTATGAATCATCGCTACTTGTGTATTTTCAGGTAATTGCTCTAGCATGCTGCGGGTGATTGTTGTTTTTCCGGTGCCTACTTCGCCCGTTAGTAATACAAAACCACCGTCTTCACCCAATCCATAGGTTAAGTGTGCTAAGGCTTCTTTATGGCGCTCGCTTAAAAATAAATAATGAGGGTTAGGCGAAATCGAAAAAGGTTTTTCGTTCAGGCCAAAATAGCTTAAATACACCGCGATGTTCCTTCGTAATTAAATCACCGCCTATAATGGCAAAAAAACGCGCACAGTAACATCGTTGTAAGCGCTTTATTGTTGAAATAAAGTAAATTTATGTAAAAACAAAAAAGCGCAACTACAGAAGTGACCTCCAATAACTACGCTTTTTAATCAAACTTATTTGGTCTTTATTTTTCGTAGCGAACTAGGCGTAAATAAACATCACTGGTTTTAGGACGTAAACTATTTAGCCCGCTGTCAAACTGATACACCCAGGCCGAACTCATACTGCTAACACCCGATGTGCTAGACCAATAGTTTTGAGATTTAGTGCCTAAAAAAACAACTTCATTTATGCTTGGCTCTGTACAACTGTGCTCTAAAATACTGGCTAGCTCTTTAATATTAGGCACCTGCCAATCATCATAATTTGCAGTTGTATCGTTAGTCGCGCCTCGTAAAGCTTCTTGCCACGTCACTGCAGGCGTAGACCCTTCGCACAGTAATGTTTCTGTATTATAGGTTTGAGAATAACTACAACGCTGCCACATTAGGCCAGTTTCAGTGTCAGATACTGTGCCATCGGCATTAACGGTAAACCTATCGGTTGGGGTTGTTGTGTCAGCACCGCCATAACATGTTTGCGCAGCTACATTAAAACTAAAGCCAAAAACTATAAACGTATTTAATAATTTTAATTTCATAACACTCTCCTATCGGCTTCTGACTAAACGAACATATGCGTTGTTCTCTTTTGGATAGGCAAGGTCATTACCATTGCTCATATCAATAATATAAGCTTGCGATAAACTGGTGCCATCTGCTGCAGTTTGAGATGTCCAATAAGGTAAATTAACATTATCGATAGCACCCGCTTCTGGCATATTTGGAAAGAAAGCTAAGTCAATTAAAACGCTTTGCCCTTGTTTCCCATAATCAATTAACCCCAAAAGCTCTGTGTAAGTTGGTACTCGCCAATTTGTTCCCCCACAAAAATCGATAGCATTAACTTCATTTATATAGGTTTGTAGGCCACAGCTTGTGTCGTTAGGGCATGTTGTATTTGCTGAACTGTCTGCATCGGTAGTTGTGTCGCCAATGTCCCAATAATAGCTGTTTTGTGCATCCCGTAACGTTGTGTTTGGTAAAGAACCAGACGACGGTGATTTAACTTCCCAAACAAGCCCTGTGACGTTGTCACGAATACAGCTAAAGTCTTCACTTGAGTCATCCACCTCGTCGGCAAACTGATTAAGCTTTGTATAATCAAACGCGAGATTACCTATGCCTGCTTTATCTATGCGGTTAGCAAAGCTATCTCGACCGAGCTCTGCGTCTTGCTCAGGAAAGTCATCACTGCCACAATTTATGCGCTGCGTATTGTTGTAACATTCTCCCATACCACTATCGTTTATCAGGCCAAGCGCCTTTGGCGTTATATCAATAAACACCGTATCTGTATCGGTTCGTCCTTTCGAATCGGTAACGGTTACTTCAAAGCTAAGCGTGGTATTGGTGTCCACATCGGAGGCAAAAAAGCTAGATACACACTGTTGGCTATTGCTGAGTGTTTCGGCATTTCCGGTTAATTGTTGCCACTCACACTGGTATGTATCAGTAACTGTTTCACTATTGCTTGCATCTAATGTTACCTCGTCAAATTCTTCAACATTTTGATCATCCCCTGCATTTGCCGCAACTAATTCATTGGTTTTATTAAGGCTCATCGTGAACTGAGTACTGGCTTCGCCACCCTCATCGTCTGTAACCGTTAAACGCCAAAGCAATGTCGTGTTTGCTTCTAATAAAGGGTGAGTAAAGCTTAATGTTGAATCATCAAAACTGGAAATATCTAAGTCAGGGCCTGATATAAGTTCCCAAAAATAGCCATTCACCATCCCATTTTCATCCGGATCACTGGAATCAACGCCGCTCAGTATGATGGTATCTTGGTATACAGAAGGGAGTGTATCTGGTGCTGTTTGTGTTATTACAGCAATAGGGAGCTGATTATTAGAGCTAACCGAAATTAAAACGTCGTCACTTACTGTGCTATTGCCAGTGCTTTGATAGCTGACCCTTAGTACAATTTCACTGTCTGCTTTAACATCAGGTGCCGTAAGTGTTTGCTCTGCGCCTTCAAGTGGAAAGCCGTCTATACTTGGCCCGCTTACTTGCTGCCACGTAAATGTACCGTCAGCAGGTGAGCCTTGGGCGGTAATTGTAAAATCAATTTTTTCGATTACTTGTATCTCTGTGCCAGCATTCACTGAGGCTTCTGTATTTGTGGTGCTGTCACTACCGCCGCCACCGCCGCATGCTGTAATAAAAATGCAGGAAAAAAGAGGGATTAACGCTAACGCTTTCATTCGTAGCACCTTATGTGTCAAATAATTACCATGAGGTAATCACAAGCAAAAAAGGTGCCACCAAAGCTTACATGTACGCGTCTTGATGAATACGAACAAACAATTTAGTGCCAATTTTGCTGTAATCAACTTTATATTCACGACCATCTAACGACTGAATAAATACTAACTGTTTTTCTTCACCAAATACTTCAGCGCTGCTTATATATACCATTTCTAGGTAACGGTCTTTTGCGTCGCGTCTATTTTTTGGTAGCTCCTCTTTAAACGGCTCTAATCCGTTTTGAGTCACTTTAATTCGTGGCTGATTTTCAGCATTAACAATCACTAAATCAAGTTTTTTGTCTTTATGTATTATGGTATTACGACCACTTTTTAAAAAGGCTCTTTCTTGGCTCATTGTCTTTTCCTACAGTCGCAGTTTAACCTTTAAGCTGCGACGCTATAAACTGATGTGGCTCGCGCTTCCACTTATTTAAATTAGCGCTAAAAGCCCAAATATCTGTATCTAGTACACTGGCAGGTAGTAATAAATCATACCCTGTTAGCAGCTTGAGGTGCTTAGTTCTGTTTGCAAACATAGCTATTAAACCATTATAGCTAATTCCGCGCGCAGATCGATGTTGTGTATCTTCTACTAACCATTCTGATGGGCAATTGCCATTTTTGCAATGATTTTGAACAACCTGCATAAAAAAGTGTCGTTGTTCTATAAGTAATTTACCCGCAATTCTAGGGGTTATACTCATTAGAAATTCATCAATATCATTTAGTTTTAGCCCAACCGCGTTTAGCTCTAAGTACTCAAGGCCTTTTTCTACTTTTGGAACACCACAAGAATGAAAGTTTTTATGAGATAAACACCAGCCCCCATATTTATGCCTATATTCAATAGCAGACTCGCTCAAAATTAAGCTGTAATAAGGTTCTTGGGTTTTTTAAAAAACCCAACAAAAAATAGCTCCAAGGCAGGCACTGAACCAAAAAAATTTCAACAATGCTAATAGTGCCTGATCTTAGTAAATTAAATGCCATAATAAATACTAAGCCAATAGCGCCTACTATTAATATTTCAATACCATTGCGTGCACCTTTCGCACGGTAATTAATACGCTTTTTAGTATGTTTATCCATATTGATAAAAAACCATATAAAATATAAACATAATAATAGCCCATAAAATCACTTTCCTGGCTGTCATACAGGCCTTGCAAGATGTTTTAAAATTCATATATTTATCGCTTTAATTAAACAAAAACCGGTACACATATTTAATATTACTTATTTTTACGCTTAACGCACAAAATTATGAGACACATAACAGACTTTATCCGGTCTTATTTCGTACAATACTTATAATTAATTTTCAGGTATGAAAACGATGTACTCTAGACAATCAGGCAAAGCTCTTTTTCCATTCATTATTACACTACTTTTAATATTTAGTGTTTATTTATACTTACCCTCTAGCCATGGCGAACAAGCTAATTTTTCTAACATGTCTACACAGGTTTCTGCACATACAGTAACTTCGCAAGAAAACGCTGTAATGATAGAAGCAATTGGTAGCGCACGCGCAAATCAAGCTATTTATATCAAAAGCGCACAAAACGACTACGTTACCGACATATTTTTCAAAGATGGTGACTTAGTGAGTAAAGGTCAAAAACTTGTGCAACTGCAAAGCAGACAAGAAGAATTGGCCGTTGAAGAACTCAGTATCAATTTACAAGAAGAAAAGCGTCAGCTTAACCGCCTTACAGAACTTTCACGTACACAGTCAACAGCTAAATCGCTTTTAGAAGAGCAGTTATCTGTTGTAGACGCGACCAAGTCACAATTAGAAAGTGCTAAAACAACGTTAAGCGAAATGACCATTCGTGCACCTTTCTCAGGTTTATTAGGAAAACGCGAAATATCTATAGGCGCTTATGTTAATAATGCAACCATACTCACTACCCTTGATGATATTAGTATTATAAAAGTAGACTTTAAAGTTCCTGAAAAATATTTAGCGCAACTAGCCATTGGCATGAAAGTATTAACGCAAAACGACGCTTACCCTGGCCAAACATTTACAGGCAAAGTCACGCATATTAGTTCGCGTATTGACGCTGTTACACGCAGCATTGAAGTGACCGCTAGTTTTGCCAATAAGTCTGGCTTATTACGCCCAGGCATGCTGCTAAATACCGCACTTGAGTTAAGTACAAGCCAAGCACTTATGGTGCCAGAAAAGGCCGTTATACCACTGCAAGATAAACACTATGTGTTTAAAATTACAGATGGCGTAGCCAACAAAATAGAAGTACATGTTGCAAGCAGAAATAACGGTTGGGTAGCTATTGATGAAGGCTTAACCGATGGCCAGCAAATTATTACTGAAGGGCTGATTAAAATTCGCTCGGGCAGTAAAGTTAGCGTTAAGGGGTAATACGTGAAAATTACCGACACTAGCGTTAAACGCCCCGTTTTTGCGATTGTAATTAACTTATTGCTACTAACCTTTGGTTTAGTAGCATTTAGCATGTTACCGCTACGCGAATACCCTGACATTGAAACTCCGATTGTAAATATTAGCACCTCATATACCGGGGCATCAGCGGAGATAATCGAAACTAAAATAACCCAAGTTATCGAAAACCGTATATCGGGTATTGAGGGTATTAAAAGTATTAATTCGTCGAGCCGTAATGGTCGCTCAAACATTACTATTGAATTTAATATTAGCCGCGATATAGATGCAGCATCTAACGATGTACGTGAACGTGTTGCACGTGCACTCGACAGCCTACCTGAGCAAGTTCGTCCGCCTGAGGTATCTAAATCAAACAGTGATGAAAGCCCTATTGCATGGTTTGTACTTAATAGTGAAACCATGGACTCATTACAGCTTTCTGATTATGCACAGCGCTTTATTGTTGACCGCTTAGCCGTTGTGGATGGCGTATCTAATGTGCGAATTGGCGGCGAGCGTCAATACGCTATGAAAATTTGGTTAAACCGCCAAGCAATGGCTGCGCGCGGCATAACTTCAAGCGACATAGAAAACACTCTGCGCACAGAAAATGTTGAGTTACCTGCTGGTGAAATTGAATCAATTGATCGCGACTTTACGGTACGTACGGCCCGAAGCTACAAAGATCAGCGCGACTTTAAAAATTTAGTTATTAAACGCGGTGAAGATGGCTATTTAGTTCGCCTTGGCGAAGTAGCCGATGTTCAACTAGAGGCCGCCGACGACGAAAGTTTGTTCCGTGGTAACGGCCGCAACATGATTGGCCTGGGTATTGTAAAACAAGCTAAAGCAAACACATTAACCGTGGTAGACAACGCACGAAGTGAGCTTGAAAAAATCAAACGAAACCTACCTGAAGGCACAACAATTCAAGACAGTTACGACTCGTCTGTATTCATTAAAGAATCGATTAGCGAAGTATATAGCACGCTTGCCATTTCAATGGGCTTAGTTGTTTTAGTGATATTTTTGTTTTTAGGCAACATTCGTGCAACGCTTATTCCCGCTGTTACCGTACCGGTAGCTTTGGTAGGTAGCTTTATGTTTTTGCTCGCTATGGGGTATTCAATCAACTTGCTAACACTACTTGCGTTAGTACTTGCCATTGGTTTAGTTGTTGATGACGCTATTGTAATGCTTGAAAACATTCACCGCCGCATAGAGCTTGGCGAACCACCATTACTTGCAGCGTATAGAGGCGCACGAGAAGTTGGCTTTGCAATTGTAGCAACTACACTTGTGCTTATTTCGGTGTTTGTTCCTTTAGTATTTATGGATGGCCGGATAGGCGCGTTATTCACCGAATTTGCAATGGCTGTAAGCGCAGCGGTTTTTTTCTCAAGTGTGACCGCGCTTACGCTTGCACCAGCATTGTGTTCAAAAGTTCTAAAAAGCGCCGACAAACCTAATAAATTCAGCCAATGGATGGACCGCCAGTTTACTAAATTAGAGCGCAGTTACCGTAATTCACTTTCAACAAATATGACCAAAAAATGGGGCTTGCTAGTCAGCTTAGTTTTAGCGGGTTTTGTGAGTTATTCACTGTTACTGCAAGTGCCATCAGAGCTAACACCTAAAGAAGACCGCGGCACCTTTTTCATTATGATGAGCGGGCCTGAGGGTGCTAGCTACGAAAATAATGCCGCCAATATGGCAAAAATTGAAGAACGCCTTATGCCTTACTCTGAGTCTGGCGAGCTAAGCCGTGTGCTTGTTCGCGTTCCTGGCTGGGGTGGTAGCGGCGGTGTTGCCATTGTTGGTATGGCTGATTGGGACAAACGAAAGCGCTCTACGTGGGAAGTAATGGACGAAATTAGTGGCAAAATGCGCGAAGTCACCGATGTACGTGCGTTTGCTATTATGCGCCGAGGTATTGGCGGTGGCGGTTCATCTCGCCCTATTGAATTTGTTCTACAAGGTAATGATTATGCTCAGCTTGCCGATTGGCGTGACCGCATTATCAAACGTGCAGAACAAAACCCAGGCCTTGTTAGAATCGATCATGATTACAAAGAAACATTCCCACAGTTTTTAGTAAGCATTGATAAAAATAAAGCGGCCGATTTGGGAGTGTCTGTGTCTGATGTTGGTCGTACACTCGAAACCATGCTGGGTCAGCGTCGTGTGACAACCTTTATAGATAGAGGTGAAGAATACGATGTCATTTTGAAAGGTACAAAAGAAGACTTTAATAACCCGACCGATATTTCAAATATATACCTTAAATCACGCAGTGGTGAGCTTGTTCCGCTAGACAGCCTAATTAGCTTAAAAGAAGAGGCAACGGCCTCACGCTTAAACCGTTACAACCGTATGCGCTCAATAACCTTAAGTGCAAACTTAGCCGATGGTTACACACTCGAACAAGCACTTAACCTTTTAAACAATGTTGCCGCAGAAGAAAACGACATTGACGGCGCAATAGACTACAAAGGTGAATCTCAGCTTTATTACGAAGGCGCATCAGCAATGACCTACGTATTTGTATTAGCGCTAACAGTCACCTTTTTGGTATTGGCAGCGCAATTTGAAAGCTTTATGCACCCATTTGTAATCATGCTAACAGTACCGCTTGGTTTAATGGGCGCGATGTTTGGTCTTTGGTCTACCGGACTGACGCTTAATATTTACAGCCAAATTGGTATTGTTATGCTCATAGGGTTAAGCGCTAAAAACGGGATACTCATTGTTGAATTTACCAACCAATTACGCGACAAAGGTGTAGAATTTAGCGAAGCAATATTACAAGCGGCTACACAACGTTTACGCCCAATAATAATGACATCGCTAACAACGGTTATGAGCTCAGTGCCATTGGTATTAGCATCAGGCCCTGGCGCTGAAAGCCGCATGGTAATTGGTGTTGTGGTATTTACCGGGGTTATTGTTTCAACGCTACTTACTTTATTTGTTGTGCCAGCAGCGTATTATGCGCTTGCTCGTAACACACAATCACCTGAATATTTACAACAAAAACTTAATAAACAAGCAGCCGAAAAACCGCTTGAAGAGATCTAAGCAAGCTAACGCGTCGTAACCTTGTTGTTATGGCGCTAAGCTTTATGCTTTGCGTGACCTTTGTCAAATATTAGGAATAATTATGAGTTCAACAACGCAAGTAGCAACCTTTGGTGGTGGCTGTTTTTGGTGTATTGACGCAGCATTTAGGCGTGTAAATGGCGTGTCTGATGTAAGCTCGGGTTATACCGGTGGCAATACTGACAATCCAACATACAAATCAGTATGCAGTGGTACAACGGGCCATGCCGAAGTAGTAAAAGTTGAATTTGATAGCACTATTATAAGCTTTGAAACATTGCTCGCTATGTTTTTTACACTGCACGATGCTACGCAATTAAATCGCCAAGGTAACGATATTGGCACACAATATCGAAGTGTTGTTTATTACCATAATGACGAACAACTTTCGCTTACTAACACTATGATTGAACAGCTACAAACCCATGTTAGTGAGCCTATTGTTACCGAAGTCAGCCCGGTGACAACTTACTACCCTGCTGAGCACTATCATCAAGATTACTACAACGAAAACCCGCAACAGGGTTATTGCAGTATGTTAATCGCACCAAAATTACATAAGTTTGAAACCGTATTTAAAGAGTTTTTAGCTGAGTAAAAACACAAAAAAAGCCCGGTAAAACCGGGCTTTTTATTTAGATTATTTAAAACTGGTAATCTATGCCAGCAAAAAAGCGGCGCTCTGGCGTGTTGTAGTAATACACCTGCCCTGTTGTAAAATCAGCGTTAGAATCAACTGCGTTGTATTCCTTATCGAATACGTTTTCTATACGAAGCGACACCGTAATTTCATCATTTACTTGGTAATTGCCTGCTAAATTCCAAAGCGTATACGAACCCAATTGCGAAACCGCCCCTGCTCGCTCACCGCGATATTGCATTGCTATGCTTGTATCAAATGCACCAAACTGTTTTGCAAGCTCCCAATTAAAGGTTCGTTTGGCAACGTTTCTAAGCGCTTCGCCTGTTTCTTTATCTTCGGCACTTAGGTAAGCAAAATTCACATTACTATCAAAACCCAAAATTTGATTGGCTAAACTAAATTCAACACCTTCATATTGGGCCTCATTAATATTGGTGAGTGCAAAATTAGCGTCATAATCAATTTTATCCTCAATTTCATTTCTAAAAATAGCGACATCGACACGTACAGTATCAAAGTCGACGTTTAAGCCAAGCTCACGATTCACTGACGTTTCAGGTTGAAGATTGGCATTGCCGTAAAGAGGAAAGTACAAATCATTAAATGTTGGCGCTTTAAAGCCCGTGCTTTGGCTTATTCTAAATGTTGCGTCTTCAGATAAGTGATAGCCAGCTGCCGCTGTGTACGTTGTTTCATTACCAAATTGCTCATCGTCATCTTGACGAACAGTTAAATTGGCAAGCAACTCATCCGCATCGTAATATGCGCCAACAAATACAGCTAATACATCGCGCTCTTGCACTTCAAACGTGGTTGAGCTTTGTGATACGTCATCATTGTACCAATTAATACCACCACTAATGTTTAACGTGTCGTTTAAGCGGTATTGGCCGTTGTAGTCAATTTGTGAGCGCTTAGTAACAAACGTACTTGTTGTTGGCCCTTGAGAAAAATCAACATAACGATTGTCTGAGTCATCCGTTGCAAATGCTATATCAAGGCTGTGAGTTTGATTTTTATAGTCTTTATTCCAACCAGCCGAAAGCTGGTAATTTTTAAAATCCCCTCGCTCAATCGTACTATCGGCAGGACTAAAGCGGCTGTCGTAATCAGCAAAGCCTTCGCTGTATTGCCCTAGTAACTTAAAGTTACCGAAATGTGTGTCGGTATAGTTTACTTTAAAGCCAAGGTTTTTGTTTTCAAAACCGTCTTCATCAGGTGCTGCACCTTGAAGTACGTCAAAGTTGTCCGTCTTTTCAAATCCTGCATTAAAAGCCGTTCTTACATCGCCTGCTTTTACAGAACCAGCAATTTGGTAGTCTTGGTACGCGTCAGATCCAAACGTAGCACTAACAGAAAGGTTATCTGACTCCCGAGTAATAATATTAATGACACCCGCTAACGCATCAGAGCCATAAATAGCAGCACGTGAACCTTTAATTATTTCTATGCGTTCAATACTATTTAATGGCACATTACTTAATGCTTTTTGACCAAGCGTTGCCGAACCGGTGCGTACACCGTCTATTAAAATGAGCGTATCACCTGACCCTGTACCGCGCAATGAAACACCTGCATTTTGACCAAAACCGCCGTTAGGGTTAACCTGAAACCCAACTTGAGTGGTTAATAGCGTTGGTAAGTCGCGAACATTACTGGTTTCAATGTCATTACGAGTTATAACATTTACACTCGCTAATACATTAGTAATTGATTGTTCAAACTTATTAGCGGTTACCGTAATGGTTTCGATTGATTGCTCTGCAGCAGATACAGATAGTGACAGCGCAGCAGTAATTGCAACGCCAAGAGTTGTTTTTTTTAACATGAATTTCCCCTTCTTTGCCCACCGCAAAGAACTAAGTAAGATTACATCAAGGCCGGTCTCCGGACTCAGTAAATACATAGCTTTATGTATTACTTTACCGTTGCGGGGGCAGTGTTGGGATTGTAGTCATCATGAAAACGCACCAACTTCCCGATTATCTTATTAAAAAAATCAAACCATTGAAAAGATTAATAAGCACCTTGAAAATAGGCCGCTATTGTGAAGAGTTTAATAAAAAATGTCAACGGACGTCTATACAGCTAAAAAGCGAATCAATTAAAAACAAAAACTATGTAGCGTTTATAAAAAAAGCCAAATAACCTGCGCGGCTATTTGGCTTTTTATTTATAAAGCGCACAAAAAGGCTTTTATAATTAATCGCGGAAGTTTTTAAACTGAAATGGCTGACCTAAATCGGCAGTACGCACCACTTGCATAGCAGCTTGTAAGTCATCACGCTTTTTACCCGTTACGCGTACTTCCTCGCCTTGAATAGCCGCTTGCACTTTTACTTTAGAATCTTTAATGGCTTTTACTACTTTTTTAGCCACATCTTTTTCAATACCTTGCTTTAGCGCAACGTTACGAAAAACATTTTTACCTGCACGGCTAATATCTTGTAACTCTAAGCTCGCTACATCCATACCACGCTTAGAAACTTTACCCGCTAAAATATCAAACAATTGCATAACCTGTGAATCAGCTTCAGCTTTTAGCTTAATTGTTTTGTCGTTTAGCTCAATAGATGCATCAACACCTCTAAAGTCAAAGCGAGTCTCAAGTTCACGGTTGGCATTATCTACCGCATTTTGTGCTTCGTTCATTTCTACTTCAGATACAATATCAAATGAAGGCATTGGTTTTCTCCTAACTATTCAATCTTAATTTTATGGCGCAATTATAACGCTAAAATTATAAATCTTTACATTTTTCTGCATCTTGTTCAGGTGCGATACTAATTTAGTTTGATATACTTAAGCTTCTTTTTTAAGCGACTCTAGGATTTTACGTGACAAGGCGTGTTTACCAAGCTGTTTTTTTGCTCAGCATCGTAGCGTTTACTTTTTATTTGCCAAAGAAATAAAAGGCGCAGCTAACCTATTTCCACACATTGATAAAGTAGCCCATTTTGGGTATTTTTTTTGTGCTTGCTATTATTATGGATAAAGCGTTTAAGCTTCCCTTATACGCACAAATTTTGTTATTGGCCGGTTACGGCGCATCAATTGAAATAATGCAAGACGCACTCCCCTACCGGCAGGCCTCTATTGGCGATTTTATAGCTGATTTTGCTGGTGCTGCTAGTTACTTTTTACTAAGAGTTATTTTTACACCTCGAAAAAAGAATCCCTATGACTAATATTTTAATTGTAGGCGATGGCGCTATTGGCTTGTTACTAAGCCACTTTTTAAGTCACAAAAATAATGTTCATGTTTTAACACGCAAACCAACCTGCAATACGCGTTTTTATAGCCGTAAAAACGCTCCGTCAGATAACATTAATGCACGCTTTATTAATTTAAGCGATCTGGCGCAACAACCTAGTTATGATGTTGTCATTTTTACAGTTAAAGCTTTTCAGGTTCAAGATGCATTTTCACAAGTAAAACCTTATCTTGCTGCAAATTCAATATTAGTCGTTTCTCATAATGGAATGGGAAATATTGAAGAGCTTATTCCTCAGCTGAACACTCAGCAAGCACTATACTTTTTAACCACCAGCATGGCCGGATTTAAGTCTACCCAGTACATTGTGCAACATACCGGTGAAGGGCAAAGCGTGATTGGTGGCTGTAATAAACTTGCAGCTAAAAATCCACAATTTATATCACCACTACTTCAAGCAATTCCTAATTTAAAAATGGTCAATAACATTGAGCAACTTCGCTTTGAAAAGCTGTTGGTTAATGTGGCTATTAACCCACTAACTGCACTTCACAATATAAAAAACGGCCAATTGCGTGCCCCTGCATTTAGCGCAACGATAATGAGTTTACTCTATGAGGGCTGCAGGGTTGCTAACGCAAAAGGGTTGAATATTGCTTTAGCTGATGCGTTAAATAACGCTTACACCGTAATGTCGCTTACCGCTGAAAATTATTCTTCAATGCAGCAAGATATTGCTAATAACAGGCCAACAGAAATAATGGCTATTTGTGGGTATATTAGCGAGCAAGGCAAACGTTACAACATCAAAACCCCAACTAATAATGAGTTACTTGCTAAAATTCAGGCAAAAAAAAGCGTGGTTTAAACCACGCTTTATAAACTATTAACGTATTTACTTACCCTTTAAGGACGATACACTTTTACAGTTGTAAAGCCTTGCTCGTGTAAAATAAGCGCTTGCAACTGGCTCATTACACCTCTATCACAATATAGGTAGTAGTCTTTATCTTTTGGTAGGTCGCCAAACTTTGTAGCTAAGCGGAAAAACGGTAGGTGAATTACTTCAATACCTTCAATTTCAAGCGGCGCCGCGTCTTCTTCTTCTGGCGAGCGAATATCAACAACAACTGAGCCTGGCGGTAAATCGGCAACCGACTCAGCCTCTTTAAGCTCTTGCTTAGCTTCTACGTCGATATCACGAACATCCATAACACGCGCGTTATCTATAACGGTATCAAGTACATCAAAGTCGAACTTTTCTTCTTCGCCTTTAATAACGTCTATTTTTGCTTTTACCGTTGGCTTTTTAGATATAACACCACAGTATTCTGGCATAGTTTCGGCCATTTCAGCGGTACCGATTTGGCGCGCAATGTTTATAATCTCTTGCTTATCATGCTGAATTAGCGGGCGTAAAATAAGGGTTTCGGTTACGCGGTCAATTACACTTAAATTAGCCAACGTTTGGCTAGACACCTGCCCAATACTTTCACCCGTTACAAGCGCTTGAATATTTAGTTTTTCGGCCACTGCGCTACCGGCACGCATCATCATACGCTTGAGTACAACGCCCATTTGGCTATTCTCAACGTTTTCTAAAATCTCGGCAACAACAGGTTCAAAGTCGACCGTAATAAATTTTACTTTATGAGTCGAGCTGTATTTTTTCCATAAAAAGTAACTCGCTTGTTTAACGCCAATTTCGTGGGCAGCGCCACCTAAATTAAAGAACAAAAAGTGCGTACGCGCGCCTTTTCGTATCATTTGGTAGCTAGCTACGCCTGAGTCAAACCCACCCGACATTAACGACAGCACATCTTCTTGAGTTGGCAAAGGGAAGCCCGCCATACCCAAATGTGTTTGCGTTACAATGTAGGCTTTATCATCTTTTACTTCTAGACGAATAGTCACCTCTGGGCGGCTAAGTTTTACGCGGGCACCTTCAACGTGTTGGTTTAAACCACCACCAACGTAACGCTCTAAATCAGTTGAGGTAAAGTCATGTTGGCCTATACGTTTTGCACGTACACAAAATGTTTTACCCGCAATTGTGTGGCCAATTAACTCAAAGGTTTTTTGATAAATTTCGTCCAACGTACTAAATTCGACTTCGGTCACTTCAATAAATTGCACTATACCTGGAATGCGTTGCAAACCATCAATAAAGTCTAACCGAGTTTGCGCGTCAGTTAATTTGGTGACAACTGAAATGTTATCCCAGTTGTTTCTTACTTGTACTTTTTCGTCAATACGACGCAATACAATTTTAATGTTATTTTCTAACACTTTAGTAAAGCGTTTACGAACCGAGCGGCTTTTGATAGCTATTTCGGGGTGTAGTTTGACGATAAATTTAAGCATAGTTCACTCTTAGACTGCGGGAATTCGCGCTCCCAGGCATTTGGCGCGCGATTATAGCAAAAATTTTAACGTCTAGGAAACAGCCAATAAATCAAGCGTTATGCTACTGCCGGTGCTTGCTGTGCAAGTGCCGTGTACTTTTCGCGAAGTTGGTTCATCTGTACGCTGCTTTTTTCTGTGCTGTAGGCCCTAAATAAAGCCAATACTTTTAAAATACCATAATAAATATCTTGCTCAGCAAGCGAACCACTGGGTCTTCGTGCTTTTATGTAAGGTGTCCAAAAGCTAACAGTGAGTTTAAGCGTGTGGGCTAATTCGGTCACGTCTTGTTCGTCAATGGCAATCATGCCTTTATCACGCAATCCCAAAATAACGTTACGAACTTGCTCTAATAACTCAAGCTGAAAATCAATATACGCTTGTTTTAAGTCGGTATCTCTAGAGAGGATATCGCCAAGGTTGTCGTAAAAAAAGTGAAAACGCCACATAAGTTCAAATAGCGAGTCGAGATAAGCAGTTAAATGACTAAATGCATCATCGTCTTTATCAATAGGCTTAAAATGTGTACTTAAGTGATCACGGTAAAGCGCAAAAATATGGCGAATAATATCTTCTTTATTTTTAAAGTGATAATAAAGATTACCCGGACTCATCCCTAAGCTCGATGCAATATGGTTCGTTGTGATTGCACGCTCACCATTTTCATTAAACAACGAAATACTGGTGTGTATTATTTTTTCCTTGGTATTCATATGCTAATACTCAAATAGTCTATTGGCTACATTACACTCAAATTTGGATAGGCAGTATAAACAAAATCAACAATTAAAACACGCCCTAAACAACGCTTAAAATTACCGCTAATGGCTGCACTAGCAACTGGGCTGATTTGTTCTGTAAACACTGTTAAACTGCTACAAAATTATAATTTGTGAACCTTATGAACGTTACTGCAATTTACCCCGGCACTTTTGATCCACTTACTAATGGGCATACAGACCTAATACAACGTGCTGCCAAAATGTTTGACACTGTTTTGGTTGCTGTTGCTAATAACCCAAGTAAACAGCCATGTTTTAACCTTGAAGAACGTGTGGCGCTAGCAAACACAATATTAAGCCACTTAGATAATGTAAAGGTCATTGGTTTTTCTGGATTACTGGCCGATTTAGCACGCGATCACAATGCACACGTACTTATTCGCGGTATAAGAGCGGTGTCTGACTTTGATTATGAATTTCAATTAGCAAACATGAATCGCCGCCTAAACCCCGACCTTGAAAGTGTATTTTTAACACCGGCTGAAAAGAATTCTTTTATTTCATCTACTTTAGTTAAAGAAGTGGCGCGTCATCATGGCGATGTAAGCGAATTTGTAGACCCTATTATTGTAAAAGCACTCAAAGAAAAAGTAGGCTGCAATACTAATTAAGCCTAGTGAGTGCTTTATCAAAGCAAAATATATAGAGGTATTGAGCCTCTAATAATACATTAAGCACGTGTGGTTAGTTTTTTAGTTAACCACACCAGTTTTAACAAATCTTTATTAGTAACAAGTACGACAGCCATTGTTATATCAACAAGCGGCATCACTAACCCGTAAACTCCCCATAACCACCAATAACCGCAATATGGGTTTACTATAAAATCAACATGCATTGCCAGAAAAAGCGTGGCGTTAATAGACAACCCCCATACCAAGTAGTAAAAGCTGACAGGGATCACTTTTCCTAGGCTGTAACGCCAAATAATAATAGTCGCAATCGTAACCGCATCAAAAATAAATAACTGTAAATGCCTAAGTGGTGTATACATATCTATGTATAAACACAAAGTGTACGAAACCATCATAATGAATGACAGGTAAGTTCGGCTATTATCGGTTTTATTAATAGCCGCAGACAAGTTATATAAAAAGGTGAAAACAAATAGCCACGTTATAAAAATACCAAAAGGTTCAGCTATTGAAACCATCATCCAAAAGTAATCTTCCAAAAAACTACCCATTAAACAGAAACCTGTTTTTTACGATTGAGTACACTGTTTTTTAATTTAACCAACCCTAAAATATCTTTATTAGCAATAAGTACTACTGCCATTATGAAGTCAACAATAAGTGTTGAGATACCGTAAACCATCCACAACCACCAATACCCGCAATTTGG
The DNA here is from genome assembly GCF_000241365.1 of Pseudoalteromonas sp. BSi20480. Lineage (NCBI taxonomy): Bacteria > Pseudomonadati > Pseudomonadota > Gammaproteobacteria > Alteromonadales > Pseudoalteromonadaceae > Pseudoalteromonas > Pseudoalteromonas sp. BSi20480. Next base: position 33,184 of record NZ_BADX01000076.1, read on the forward strand.
GTTTATAATACTATCAATATGCATGGCCATAAAAAGCGATGCATTAATACACAGCCCTACTATTAAATAATAAAAGCTAACAGGGATGAATTTACCTAAGCACAGCCGCCAAATAAAAATAACGGCAATGGTTGCGACATCAAAGGCAAATAATTGAAGATAAGGCGCTGGAGTATAAGCGTCTATGTATAAACTCAACGTATAAGAGACCATCATAATTAATGACAGTTGAGTTCGGCTATTATCAGGTTTATTAATCGCTGCAGAAAGGTTATATAAAAAAGTAAAAACAAATAACCACGTAATAATTATACCTATGAGCTCGCTTATTGCAGCGAGACTCCACATAAAGTCTACCAAACTACACTTTCCTTATTTCACCGGCTTTGTTTTATGATTTAGTACAGTATTTTTTAACTTAACCAACCCTAAAATATCTTTATTTGTAATAAGTACTAGAGCCATTATGAAATCAACAAATGGCACTACCAATCCGTATACCCCCCATAACCACCAATATCCACCATAGAGCTGTATTATTGTATCAATATGCATAGACATAAAAAGCGATGCGTTAATACACAACCCTAAAATTAAATAATAGAAGCTAATAGGAATAACTTTACCCATGCACTTCCGCCAAATAAAAATAACGATAATGGTAGCGACATCAAAGGCAAATAATTGTAAAAACACCGATGGCGTATACGCATATATGTACAAACTCAACGAATAAGAAACCATCATAATGAATGACAGTTGAGTTCGGCTATTATCAGGTTTATTAATAGCCGCGGATAAATTATAATAAAAAAGTAAAAACAAATAGCCACGTAATAAAAATACCAAGAGGCGCACCAATCTCAGCAATGCTTAGGAATATACTTTCCAAATTACTCCCCATTAAATAGCTGCCGATGTTTTACGATTCAACATAATGTTTTTTAATTTAACCAATCCTAAAATATCTTTATTTGTAATAAGTACTAGAGCCATTATGAAATCAACAATAGGTGCTGAGAAGCTATAAAGCATCCACAACCACCAAAATTCATGTGTTGGATTTACTATAGTATCGATATGCATGGCCATAAAAAGCGATGCGTTAATACA
>NZ_BADX01000075.1:0-72846 GCF_000241365.1 Pseudoalteromonas sp. BSi20480
AGCAGTCAATCAAGATTAGCTAAGTATTTTGATAAATTGACTCCTTCACATCATAATACTTTCAGATTAAAAAAAGATAGATTGAAAGTAAAAATACCTAAAGACTTCAACATTTATGAAGATCCTGAAAAGGTAATTAGTTTTGTAAGTAAGTTTTATCGATCTATTTTAAACCCAAAACTAAACACGCTTGAAGTTAAACACAATAATGTCAATAGCTGTGTAGCCAGTGAGATGATGTTGGGTTTAGTTGCAAATGAGGTTAATACAGCAAGAGATAGTACCTTTCCTTTAAAAGTGAAGGGTATGATACATGATGATGGGACTCATTATGAAATGCTTAACAGTGTTGGTATTGTTGCGGAGTTAAAGCAAAATACTCCTGAAAAATGTGTCAAAGGTGATGTTCTTTATTTTAGAAAAGATAATTACCTGAATGAAAGTTCAAGCGGTTTAGCTAATGATGTGAAAAATGAAACGGCCAAAAACTTAGTCAAGCACTTAAAAGCTTGTCTAAGTACTCAAGAGTTAGAGCTTCGAGAAAATGTCGGCAAAGATATTGAAATGTGTATTGGTGAGGTTTTAGACAATGCGCATGAACACTGTGGTGGAACTGCACCTATTTGGTTTGTAAGAAGCTATTTGAATACAACTGTGGCAGATAAAAGGTTTTTTGACCTGACAGTGATGAATTTTGGTTTAAGTATCAGTGACACTTTCAATTCATTAGAGGATGATAGTGAGGCTAAAAGCCTCGCGATGGAGTATGTAAATTACCATGAAGGTAAGGCAAATAAAGATGTGCTAACTACGGTTTCAGCTATGCAAGGCAATATTAGTTCAAAAAAGGATTCTGATAGTACTAGAGGACAAGGAACTATTAGACTCATAGAGACATTCGAAGGAATTTATAAATCCTATGAGCAGTTGAGAGGTAATTATTGCGAATCAGGTGCACAAATGAATATAATTACTGGTAATACAGTTCTCAAGTTTGATGGCAAATTTGATTCGGTTAATATTTCAAATGAATCCGGAGAAGAAGATTTTATTTTTCCTTTCAATGAATGTGGTGACTTGAAAGTGCCACCTTCTACTGATCATGTACTATGTATGAAAGGAGTTAGCTTTCCTGGCATGCTTTTAAATATTAGGGTGCCTCTAACTGGAAGTACAACTCCTTTAGATGATGAGGAACACAATGATGCAAACAATTAGAATTGATTTAAGTAAAACGGGCGAGACTTTATTATCAGGTAGAAAAAATGGAGAGAGGGCTCGGACTAGGTTTGATATCAAGGATGCAGATAACTTTATAATGTTAGCAAACGACGATCAGCTAATTACTAGCTCATATTTTCTTGGATTACTAAGTGAAGTACTTATCGTATTGGCAAAAAAAGAAAATGGTAATATCAATGAGCTCTTAAAGCACGTTGACTTGAGTTCACTTAATGAAAAAAGTAAAGATGAATGTGTTAGAGCAATTAGAAGAAGTATTACTAAGCCTCGCTCTTTGATGGGTCATTAATTTGTACAGTTTATATATGCAGCTAGTTTTACAGCTTCTTCTTATTACTGGCTGCACTAGTTCATTTTCTTCAGAGAGCAAATCAGCACAGAGTCAAGAGATTACAAATACTCAGAGCACTGTTTCTATAAATGACGCAAAAATAACAGAGCGAAGTTTTGAAATTGAAAAATCTTTAAGTAGTAAAGCTTTTATACAACAGAATGATAAGTATGTTAGTGAATATATTGAATTGGGTTTAGAGCAATCGGCTCCTAATAATACGATTCTAGTTACTGATAACCCTCATGCTACTATGACAAATGAACGAAAATTTAAAAATGTAGCAGCTATCACACCCCAAGAAAACGCTTTAAATTTATTAAAAAACAGTCAGTTACTAATATAAATATTAATAAAGCCAAGGGTACATCACCTCGACTTTGGGAAACTAAAGATATATTATCTGTCTTACTTTCTACATTGGCCTTTATATTGTCAGTACTTTCATTCGGTTGGGCACTGTATTCATTCTCTAAATCTAGAGAAAGATCAGTTATAGATGACTATTGGATGAGACAAGTTATTTTTCCTAAGTGCATGGGAGTAGTAACTGAGCTTGTAATTGAAGCAAGAAGCGAGTTTACTAAATTTAGTCACTTGTCAGACTTTTATGAAAAGTTTTTTTTAGAGAAATCGAATGCTATTAGAGATAACTTTTTATTAGCTAGGCCTTTAAGTGAGAATATACAAGAAGAAGTAAATACATTGCTCGACAATTTAGATGATGATTTGAATGAAATTACATCACCTGACCAATTAAGTGGATTGATGTCAAAGTTTGGAGAAGACATAATGAAATTACTAAAAAATCTACAGAGTAAAATATAGACCATAAGAGAAAGTGATTACATTTTACCAAATAAGTTAGGGATATACTTTGACGGTCGCATTTATTTAGCCTAAACCTAAACTAAGATTTTCTTAGTTTAGGTTGGCGATGCATTTTTTAGTTCAAACAAAACCTTATCCTGAAGAGGCGCTTGAAAGCTATTTGCTAAGGCTTGCTAGGGATAACTCATACGATCGTTATAGTGAGCTTGCTGATATTTTATGGCAATGGCTTGCGGAGCAAGATCATGAGCTTGAAGGTGCGTTGCCGTTAGAGCTGAGTAAAGTTGATGTTTATCATGCTAGGCAAGCGAGCAGCTTTAGAATAAGAGCGCTTAAGTTAGTAGCCCAATTAGCTGATGTTAACGCTGGTGATATTCTTGCGCTTGCATGGCGGCGCAGTAATTTTAAATTTGGCAACCTTGCAGCAGTAAGCCGTAATGATCTAACAATTCCCCTTGAGCTACTTCATACTGATAACATACCTGTTTGCATTGAATGCTTGTCTGAATCTTCATATATTCCTTTTCACTGGCATTTAAAGCCCTATAAAGCGTGCCATAAGCATAAAACACAATTAGCCATACATTGTGGTAAATGTCATAACTTAATTGATTATAGAGCTTCTGAGGCGTTTTTAGAGTGTGTTTGTGGTTATAAACCAACCAGTAGTGAACAGTTAAACTATGCAGACTTTAAAATTGCATTTGCGCTTGCAAGTAATAACAGCCATAAAATAGTCGGGTTAATATCCTGGTTTGCGAAGGTTAAGCAACTTGATGTAAGCGATGCTGACTTTAACTGCGCTTTTGTTGATTACTTTAGTACTTGGCCTGATGGCTTTACCGCTGAATTAGATTTACTCACAAAAAAATGCGCGGCTCAAACAACTTAACCCTTTTAATAAAACTAAGTTTAACTCTGTGTATGGCAGTGTGATCCGTGATGGTCAAATAGCTGCAACAAGTAACCGTAAAAACAAAGTTCTTGATGAGATTATTAATTACTTTGTCGAATTAGTTGATAGTAATCCTAAAGCTAAACATCCAAATATTGCTGACTTACTGCTTTGTACTTTTGACACCGCAGTATTATTAAACACCACCACAGAGCAAGTTTACAGGCTTCACCAAGAAGGCTTTTTAAACTGTGCTTACTCACAAAAAAAGACACGAACAGCTCAGAGCTGATAGCCATGTTTTTTATTTTACGCCAAGTAATTGAACTACAGCAAGCATTTGCAGCTGAAAAGACTCAAACAAAAAAACAATTTATAGCGCCGTGGTAACTTATGAACTTACAAGATGCATTTGCAATTGAATTATTGAAAGAAAAAACCACAGCCATTAGAAAGTTGTTTGCTCCATACATGCCTCATGTTGCGGTAGATGGTTTTGAGGAACAAGCGCTGACTGTGCTCATTAACCTAGTTTATAAGCGAAGTGAAATTGATGATTTAACAAGTACAAGAACCGCTCAAAGTGTATTACGCGATGAAGTGTTACTGAGTAAGTGCATTAACGAAGTAAAATGGTTTCATACTCATAATTTAAAATATCCTGATATACGCGTAAGCCATCAACGTTTAATTAGTGACGTTATAAGTGAAGATATTGCGGGTATTTGTAGCCGGTCATTACCTTTAAGTTTTGGCTGGTCGCACAACAGTGCTGAAATTAATCATGCAAAGTTATTTTTAACCTCATTTAGTTGGCAGGGCGAAGTGACTTGTTTAGCAAAGTTACTAATAACTGAAGAGCCTGTTTGGATTAATTTAATAAGAGCATACGGGTTTACTAAAAAGACGGTTTTAGACATCGCGGGTAAAATAAAACAGCAGTTGCCAGTGGCAGAACTCCCATTAGAAGTAAGCTCTTTTTCACCACAACTACAAATGCCATTTCAGCAAAGCTACCTTGCGGTTACGCCTGTAGTAAGTCACGCAATGCTAGCTAAAATTCAGCAATTAAGAACAGATCGTAAGTTAAATTTTGGTTTTGTTGAGCACTCAAGACCAGCCAATGTTGGCGATTTAGCAAGCTCAGTAGGTGGTAATATTAGAGTGTTGCGCTACTTCCCTAAAACATATTCAAAGGCTATTAACCGCTCTAAAGTAGCCAATAATGATATTGAGAAAGCATTTAAAATTCGTGCGCTATTAAGTAGTCAATTTCAACAGGCGCTTTTGGTATTGGTTGGTATTAAACAGTTTAATACGTTAAGGCAAAAGCGATTAGCGCGAGTCGCGGCGATTAGGCAAGTACGTGTTAGCTTGCAGTTGTGGCTGGATAACATTCTGGAAGCTAAAAATAACGCTCATGAGCAAGCTTACCCTGAGTGGGCAAAGCATTACTTAGATCAGAGTATTACTAACTGCATTAGCCAATTTAGTAACGTACTAAATGAGAGCCTTGGTAATTTAAGTAAGCTCAAACGCTTTGCGTATCACCCTAATTTAATGGGGCTGTTTAAATCGCAGTTAAACTATGTGTTTACTCATTGTGCAACTGAAAAGGAAACATTAAATGATGAGCAAATAGTGTATGTACATTGCCAAGATATGCGAGTGTTTGATGCCGAGGCAATGGCTAACCCATATATTCAAGGCATGCCCTCACTTACTGCTTTAAATGGGCTTGCTCATAACTTTGAGCGTAAGCTAAAAAACTTTATAGACCCTTCAATTAAGTGTATTGGCAGTGCTATTTACATTGAAAACTATCAACTACATAAAGGTAAACCATTACCTGAGCCAAGTAAGTTAAAACAAGTTGCTGGCCGTAGTCATGTAATAAGATCAGGAATTATCGATAAACCTAAATGTGACATAACACTCGATTTAGTATTTAGGTTTTTCGTACCAAATGAAGAGATACTTAATAAGTTAAATAGTCAGCTTATAAAGCCCGCACTACCATCTACGTATGCAGGCGGGACCATGCATCCACCTTCGTTATATCAAAATATAAACTGGTGTCATGTACATACTACACCGAGTGAGCTGTTTAAAAATATAAAGGCAAAATCGTTAAATGGCAGTTGGTTGTACCCTTCAAAAAAAGTAGTCAAAAGTTTTGAACAATTGATTGATGTCCTTAACGGTAACTTTAATCTAAGACCCGCTGCAATTGGCTTTGCTGCGCTTGAAGAACCCGTAAAGCGAGATGCAGCATTACATGAATATCATTGTTACGCTGAGCCCGTAATTGGGTTGTTAGAGTGTGTTAGCAATACGTCAGTTAAGTATGCAGGGGCTAAGCGGTTCTTTCATGACGCATTTTGGGTTATGGATGTTCAAAAAGAGTCTATGCTTATGAAAAAGTCTAAGTTTGAGTATGAATAATGCAATTACCTCGGCACTTAAGTTACTCGCGTTCGCTTTCACCCAGCAAAGCAGTGTTTTTTTATAAAACACCAGAGTCTGATTTTGAACCGCTACAAATAGAACAAAATAAATTAGTTGGGCAAAAATCAGGATTTGGCGATGCGTATCAAAAGCAAGGTGAAGCTAAAAATTTAGCGCCACAAGATCTTGCTTTTGGAAACCCTCAAACAATTGATGTGTGCTACGTGCCTCCAACAGTAAATGAGCTATTTTGCCGTTTTTCACTCAGGGTTGAGGCCAATAGCAATGAGCCACATGTTTGTGATGACCCTAAAGTTATCTATTGGTTAAAACGTTTTTTTGAAACCTACAAAAAACACAATGGTTTTAATGACGTTGCAACTCGCTATGCTAAAAATATACTGATGGGCAACTGGCTTTGGCGTAACCGCCAATCACCAAATGTTGATATTGAAATCCTTACTGAGCACGCAGCTCCAATTATTGTTGAAGGTGTACAAAAACTAAAATGGCAAGGCAATTGGCAAAATAATCAAACGGCATTATTAACGTTGTCAGAAGCTATTCAAGAAGGGCTCAGCAACCCTCAAAATTATTGTTATTTAGATATAACAGCAAAAATTAAAAATGCATTTAGCCAAGAAGTTCACCCTAGTCAAAAGTTTGTAGATAATGTTGAACAAGGCATGTCATCTAAACAACTTGCATACACTCAAGTGGGCGATAAAAAAGCAGCAAGTTTAAACTCGCAAAAAGTAGGGGCTGCGATTCAAACTATTGATGATTGGTACGAGGGAGGTTACAAACCTTTACGCACTCACGAGTATGGCGCAGATAAGCAAATATTAGTTGCACACAGAACACCTAAGAGCCATTCAGACTTTTATTCATTACTCCCGCGCATTGCCATGCATATTAAGCACATGGAAAAGCATGGTTTAGGGCAAAGTGAACAATCAGACGCAGTTCACTTTATTGCGGCAGTGCTGATTAAAGGTGGCTTGTTTCAAAGGAGTAAAGGTTGAAGCGCTATTATTTTACCATTACTTATTTACCCAAGAATTGTGATGTAAGCCTTCTTGCTGGGCGTTGTATTGGTATTTTGCATGGGTTTATGAGTTCACGCGAAATTAGTAATATAGGTGTGTGTTTTCCTAAATGGAACGAGCAAACCATAGGTAATCAAATAGCGTTCGTATCAACAGATAAAAAGCAATTAACCAACCTATCTCAGCAAAGCTATTTTGAGATGATGGCTCATGATAAATTATTTGATTTATCAAAAATACTCGAAGTACCAACAAACCAAAGTGATGTAATGTTTGTTCGCAACCAATCGGTAGCCAAAGCATTTGTTGGCGAAAAGCAAAGACGATTAAAACGCGCTAAAAAGCGAGCTGAAGCCAGAGGCGAAGTCTACAACCCTAAATATAAATTTGAGGCAAAGGACATAGGCCACTTTCATTCAATACCTGTATCAAGCAAAGGTAACGGCCAAAGTTATATTCTGCATATACAAAAAATTGAAAAAACTGAACCCATAAATAATCAGTTTAACAATTATGGCTTTGCTACAAATCAAACATTTCAAGGCACGGTTCCCTCTTTGAATACCCTTTTTTAATAGTTATACAACACTCTTCTTAATTTTCAATGGGTTATCTGGTTGATTAAAATAAGGGTAAATAATTTAAATTCGTTTAACAGTTTGGTATTTATAGAAATTTAAACTACTTTTAATAGTGAACTGCCGAGTAGGCAGCTGAAAATTTAGAAAATAGTCGAGTAGTTCCTACACGTGTATCTTCTGCCGAATAGGCAGCTGAAATTAGGCCAGGAAGTAAACAACCACAACTTGTGACTTTATAACTGCCGAAAAGGCAGAGGCTAAATAAAAAGACCCCAGCAAACGCTGGGGTCTTTTTATTCGTTATTTGATATAAAACTTGGATTTTATTAAGGTTTTTATTCGTCCAAACATGGTCAAAAATTCACTTTGATTTTCTATTACTCGTACAATTTCTGACATAATTACGTATTAAACTCAAATTTTTCATGTAAGATGTTGGGGGGGTTACACCATATTGGTTAAGTGCAGGAATTATATGTTGTAATATTGTAAAAATAATAAATAGATATATTTCATGGTTTATTCAGAATACCTTAACGCAGCTAGAAAGCACTATGCGACATGCGAAGCTCTAAAAACAACTATCTTGGGTTTGGATTTAGTAAAAGCCCCAGATAAAGTTAATAATAAACACTTTAGGTTAAATTTATATTATTTAACGGGCTATATTTTCGAATGCTCAATTAAATATGGGATATATAAATTAGTAAATCATGATCTTAAAACTCCAATTAATGAGCTTAATGTCCCAGGCATAGACTTTGCCAATGACATCAAAAAACATAGATTCGATCGTTATTCTGAACACCTAATTGTCAGACATGCAGGTATAAAATTGGTTGATGATAGAAACTCTGTCCCACCTGAAGTTGTTAAGTTATATAATTCTTGGGATGCCCCTGTAAGATATTTGTACAATGATTCAAAGCCATTGTCATATTCGATGTTAGAAAATAAACACTTATTCACATTTTTAGACTGTGCACGTGAAGTGCTTAAAACAGTGGAAAGGCTATAGGTTAATAATGTTAAAGTCATTCAAATTCATAAAAACGATAGAAGCTTTTTTAATCCACCTTCAAGACAAGAAAATAATAGAAAAATATAAAGTAAAGTTATCTATTAATCAAACTGTTAAAGTATTAGTTGCAAGCGACTCTATTGAGTCAATAGTTGATTTTGAGGCTGAGTTATCTCAATATGAAGAATATATTGAAGATCAACAGCTAATCAAAGAAAGCTTACTAAATGACTCCATTACATTTGAGTTTTTTTCTACTGAAGATAGTGAAGTCGATTATTCATATGAATTTTCAGGAAGTAAAGTTGATTACGGTCTGAGGCGGTCTTTGTCTGCTCTTTTAGATAAAAGCTCAAATCAAATTAATAAGAGTAATGTTATTACGTTTTATAGCTACAAAGGAGGGGTTGGAAGAACAACCTCACTTGCATTAACTGCAACATATCTTTCGCGGATGGGTAAAAAAGTTTTTGTAATCGATTGTGATTTTGAAGCGCCAGGGTTGATTAATTTCTTTAATACCTCTCAATCAGGTTCTAAAAAATCAGGGGTTGTTGAGTATCTTAATGACTGTTTATTCGATTCAGAAGTTACTCTTGATGATTATGTCTATGAAGTAGAAAAGAGTTACTCAGGAATAGGAAATATTCACTTGATGCCAGCTGGAAATTTACTTGGGGATAGTGACGATTTATTAAGTTATATTGAAGGCATTGCACGATTAGATCTTCAAAGTAATATTCTAATTGAAAGATTAAAGGAATTAGTCTCAGATATAAATGATGCTTATAACCCTGATGTTATTTTGGTTGATTCAAGAACAGGATTCAATAATATTTTTGGGGCTCTTGTAAATATTTCGAGTTCAATAATTACGTTTTTAGGTGATGATATTCAAAACACTCCTGGTGCGGAATATGTAACAAGCCTACTTTCTAATATTGATGTAAATCAGTGCTATGTTTTGTCAATACTTAGTAGTGGCCCTTCTAAGAGATTCAACAATTTCAACACTTATATTGCAGTTAATAAGAGTGATAATATATCTACATTTTATCTTGACCGACAGCTTATTCTGGAACTTATAGGTACCCCTTATGAAGATATTGATGATTTAAATGATTTTATTAATGGAGAGAATGGTTCACCTAGATACCAAATGCTATTTGAATATATTCATTCATTAATTCCATCTAGTGCGGATGAATTAGCTGAAGCTGCTCAGTCAGAAGATAAAAAAGAATTATTTGTAAATGTTAATGAAGAGGAAGTAAAAGAATCATCAAGCAGAAGCCAAATCAATACAAGTATAAGTGATAATGTACTTTTTGAGGTAAAGAAACACCTTCCTGATTTGTACGCAGAAAACATTGACTACACTGAGGATTATTTGCGAAATAGCTTTTATATAAGACCTTGTATGGAAGATTTTTTTATACCTGAAAAAACTATTTTGTTAGGTGACAAAGGAACAGGCAAGACAGCATTATATAAAGCTTTACAAGTTGAGAGTATTTTTGAACTTTTAATCGAAAAATCTCAGAAAAAGCATCTTAATTATAATGTATTAAATATTACTAATTATGAGAATGATAGTTTTGAAATCTTAGGCTTAACGGAAGAACTGGTCAAAAACGAACTCTTTATTAAGAAATTTTGGATCTTCTATATTTGGAATGCAATTTGTACCAGAGCAGACTTTTCGACTAAAAACAAAGAACTGATAGTTAACCTTTCCGACATAAATGTAATTGATAGAATTGTAGAAATTGTTACTTTAAATGAATCTTTTCAATTGATTGAAAAAGAATTAGAACTTTTCAATAGTCAGCTTAGAGGAAAGGATAAAAGGTTAATTTTAACATTTGACCGCCTAGACAATATTGTAAAACCATATCTTTGGGATGACATTGTTTCGCCATTAGTTAAATTATGTAATAAGTTTCCTTGGGAAAGCATATTTCCAAAACTTTTTTTGAGGAGGGATTTATATGAGAGGCTTGGCAACCTTACAAATAAAAGTTCCTTTAAGCCAAAAATAATTGGCTTAGAGTGGTCTAAGAATGAAATATACTCTTACTTTTTAAAGATTGTTTTTACTTATTCCCCCGAGGAATTTACTACATATCTACGCGAAAAATTAAAACCAGTTTTAGTTAATGAAGTAACGAAGCGCCTAAATAAAAAAGGTGCTCGAAATCAATTGCCTTTAGATACTTATTTAATTCAGCCTGTAATTAACGCATTCTTTGGTGAATCAAAGCAGAAAAAAAATGGTAAAAATAGCAGTGCTTATGATGACTTGTATAGAAATATTCAAAGTGCTGATAGTACAGTGAATCTCAGACCTTTTTTAGATTTGATCAAGTACGCAATTGAGGAGCAGGAGCAGCAGGATTTTGATCGTGGTTATCGAAAAGGTGCAATCTTAGGGTTAGCTTATTGCACAAGTAAGCATGTAAGAAAGCAGGCAGTTGTGAATTACCTGATAGATCTTTGGGGTGAACAGGGAAATGAATTGGTCAAATACTTCTGCCAAGATTTATCGAATAATCGAGTTCATCCACAGTATAAAAAAGCTAAGTTAGATGAAGGTTTATTTGAAAAGTTGCTACAAGATATTAGACAGCGCCATATTTCTGATAGCACTGTTAGCTCTACGACTATAAATGAGTTTAAGCAAATTTTGATCGCTAATAAAATTATTACTCCATATATGGTCGGTAACAAAAATAGATATGGTTACGCATATTTGTATACGAATTACTTTGGGGTTTAGTTATTTTTTGATAACAGCCTTTGTCTATAGTAATCATTTTTCATAGTAAAAGGCTGTTAGTAATTTCAACACGTTATAAGTCAACTAAACTTGGCAGTATTTTTATTTGGTTGGCTTCATAAAGCCTGTATTTGGTAACTTTATGCCATTATAAGCTTCAACATTATGCCAACTTACACTTCACTTGTGCCGTTGTAGTTCAATGAAATCGAATGTGGTTATGTCAACTTATACTTCAAACAACATTGGGTGACTACAGCTAATCAATTTAAAAAACTTTAACCAAATACACACAAGTTTATTTTCTGATATTCCCTATATTTCTGCCTTATAGACAACACTTAGATATTGCGCAATAATGAAATAATACGTTAACGTTAACGCTACACATGTTAAATCAGATGCCCAAGGGTTGTTGTAATGTCTCAAAGAAGTAAGTGGGCACTAGCTATTTTATTAGGGTTAATAGGCGGGTTGGTTAACCTTTTACCCCTGTATTTCTTCGATAGTTCTGAATTTTTTATTTGGACAATTTTTTGTTTTTATGCAGCTTAGTATTCACTGGACTGCGTTATTCCTGCCTTACGCTCGCAATTGTCTCAAGCTTTTTACTCTATAGATGGGGGCACTGTTGGCCCAGCATAGTTTATTTGTTGGAGCTTTTATGGCTTTATGTTTTTTGTTTAAGGCGCTCTAAACCTATTTTACCCTTAGGTGCCGTATTTTGGTTTTTAGTTGGACTGCCTATCATTTGGGGTATAGGCCAGTTTGTAATGGATTTAGCATCGCTAACGCTTATTGTTGCAGTGTTTAAATACTTGGTAAATGCATTAATAAGCTTAGCACTCGTTGATTTGATGAGCATATTTGTTCCCTTTGCTAGTCGTGCTTATCAAGGACGCCCACTAGCTCGTATTCTTAGCTATGTTGTCAGCGTCATTATTGTTTTGGTTGTCCTTATTACAAGTGTTTTTTTGGTGAACGATCATCACTCACGCATAGAGTATGAGGTAAATGCTCAGCTTGAAGAAAAAGCGAAATCAATTAGCACACAGTTGAATGACTATTTACAGTTTCATAAAAACGCGGTGGTAATGAGCAGTGATGCCATAGGTGGTGGAATTACTATACAACAACAGTTAACGCAGTTAATGGATTTATACCCAGGTTTTACTACAAGCTTATATGCAATGCCAAATGGCTATGTTGCTAAAAGTATTCCCAGCACATTATTAGAAGGACTTAGTGAAGAAAAGCGTTTTGTTAACGACCGCCCTTATTTCTCTCAAGCTAAACAGTATCCTCAAGGTTATAGCAGTGGTGTGTTTCAGGGGCGTGGCCTTGGTAATGAACCTATAGTTGCACTTTCTGCGCCTATTTACAGAAATGATGAGTTTTATGGTGTAGTGGAAGGGTCGTTAAAGCTTGAACGTTTAGAGCAATATATACCGAATTTGTTTAACCAAACTGGTGAGCTAATTATACTCGATGCTGAGCAAAGGATTGTTTTTAGCTCATTAGCACAATTTGACATTTTGGCTGACTTTAAAACTTTAGATTTTACGATAAGTAACTTGGGCGATAATCAACTGTTCCGTTCTGTTAATAATGAAGTATTTCATACCAATCAGTATGTTGATACTGTTAGTAAATGGCAGGTCATCACGTTTTACAATCGTAAGCACTTAACAAAGGTAGTAGCAAGTGCCTGGTTACCAACAATATTATTTAGTGCAGTGTTGATATTTTTAGTGGTGTTGTTTATACATCATTTGTCTAACTTATTAGTTCAGCCAATTATTGGTTTAACTAATTTAATGCATGGTTTTGATAAATCAGAAAAACAACATTTTAATACAGAGTCTAGTTGGTACGAAGTACTGCAACTACAAGAGCAGTTTAAGATGCTGGGAAGTGCGTTAAGGGACTCAATAGAGAGCTTACAAGCGTCTAATATTAAAAATCAGGATCTAAATAAACAGCTAAGCCAATTTAACCAGCAATTGGAAGTTAAAGTGGCAGAGCAAACAGATGAGCTAACAAAAGCAGTTAAATCTGCTAATGAAGCTAACAAAGCTAAGTCACAGTTTTTGGCCAATATGAGTCATGAACTGCGCACGCCTATGAACGGCATCTTAGGTATGGGTGAGGTATTACTTCGTGATACCACCCTTACCGATGAGCAGCGTGACCTTCTTGAAACACAACAAAAAAGCTCAAAAAATTTACTACAAATATTAAATGATATTTTAGATTTTTCTAAAATTGAAGCTAACGCTATGCAAATAAGCCCCCGTGCTACTTTGCTTGCTCCGTTTATAGAAAATATACACTCGTTATTCTCACCCATTATTCATTCTAACAATGTTGAGTTTATTATTCAGCGCAGCCCAGACTTACCCGATTGCTTAAATGTAGATGACTTACGTTTAAATCAAATAATTATTAACTTATTGTCAAATGCACAAAAGTTTACTCAGGCTGGGTTTGTGCGTTTATCGTTTGATTACAAAGATGAGCAACTGACGGTAAGTGTGTCTGATAGCGGAATTGGGATTGAAAAAGAGCAGCAACTATTACTTTTTAGTGAGTTTACCCAAGCAGATGCTAGCGTAGCTCGTAAGTATGGCGGTACAGGGCTTGGGCTGGCTATTTGCCAAGGTTTGATTAAAAAAATGGAGGGTGAAATAACCCTCAATAGCGTGCCAGGTTTAGGCAGTACGATTAAGTTTTCGATACATGCACCTAAAGCGCAAATTGTCGATTTAGCAAATCGTGTACAAGAGCAATCTTTACCAGATTTGATCAATAAGCATATTCTGCTAGTAGAAGACAATCCGATAAATCGCCAAGTAATTGCAAAAATGTTAGAGCCAACAGCTGTTACTATTACAATGGCAAACGACGGCTTAGAAGCGCTGAAAGCATTAAAAAATAATGTGTTTGATTTAATTTTAATGGACTGTCAAATGCCTAATATGGACGGTT
Organism: Pseudoalteromonas sp. BSi20480; assembly: GCF_000241365.1. NCBI lineage: Bacteria > Pseudomonadati > Pseudomonadota > Gammaproteobacteria > Alteromonadales > Pseudoalteromonadaceae > Pseudoalteromonas > Pseudoalteromonas sp. BSi20480. Next base: position 14,166 of record NZ_BADX01000075.1, read on the forward strand.
ATGAATGTACTATACGCATTCGCGAAAATGAAATAAGGGAAGATAAAAGGGTTCCAATTATCGCTATTACAGCCAATGCATATGAAGAAGATAAGCAGCGTTGTTTAGATGTAGGTATGGATGACTTTATTTCAAAACCGGTCAACTCTCAGGGGTTATATAGTGTTATTGCTAATAACCTTACAAAGATAGGTTAAGTATAATTGATAAAGGCCAGACAAAATATGGCCTTTATGAATGGCGCTTTAATTTTATATAAAATCGAGAGTAAGCAGTAACCTAGGGGCGCTATTAGTTCCAGCCAACGGTGGCGAGCGATGCACTAAACCTGCGCCTTCGTTTTCATCCCAGTATTCGCCTTTAAGCAGTGCAACATCGCCTTCTGTTAGCTGGTTAATATTATTTAGGCTTTTAATTAAGCCAGACTCCTCATCAGGCTTACCTAAATTACCAGTACTTAGCTTTGAGCGGTTTACATCGCTGTGATTTAACCATTGCGTAGCAACACCTTGGTAAGTAGTCACTAACCGGCACGGAATTTTGTCTACATGAAAACGCGGGCACATAGGTTTATCTAATATTTTTAGCCTTAAACCGGCGCGTTTTAAATCAAACAGGCAACAAAACATTTCAACCAACAGTGTGATGTCTTCACACAAAGCTTTAATTTCATCGCGGTTATTATCTTCTGGCTTAAGCGCTTTTATTAATTGATCAAACGCATCATCAGGTGATACCGCAAGTTCAAGTGGCTTTAAAGCGTTGGCGGTAATGAGTGTATTGACTGCATTTGTTAATGTTTGCTCAAGGTCTCTTTGCCAAATAACAATGTTAGTGTCTTGGTTATAAATTTGTGGCAATGCATTGGCATCACTCTCTATAGCTGCTCTTCGGTATAGCGGTTCCGCCGGTTTTACTTGCGCTGTTATTGGGGCTAGGGCATTCATTACTCTTCCTCCCAAATAGGAAACGGGTCGTTAAAGGTTTTCCAAAAATCTTTACCTTTTAGAACAGCATCTTCTGGGAGTAGGCAGTCATCAAGCGCTTTAATCATGGCGTGTTTATTTAACGACTGACCAATAAACACAAGCTCTTGGCGCATGTCACCAAAGGGCTCTAACCACTTACTGTTTATATCAGCAAGTAGTTCGGGCTCTGTGGGCCAGTCTTTTTTAGGAATTGCTTTATAAAACATGCCTGCAAACCCGTAATGCGCTATACCGCCAGCTTGGCTCCACTGCGCGCAAAATAAAGGGCGCGTTGCGAGCCAAAAATAACCTTTAGAACGAATGAGCTTGCCAAATTGCTCGGTATTGTGCAAAAAGTTATAAAACTTTTCTGGGGCAAATGGGCGGCGCGCAGTGTAATTAAAGCTGCTAATACCATACTCTTCGGTTTCGGGAATATGTTCACCACGCATTTCTTTAAGCCAACCCGGTGCTTGTTGGGCACGTTCAAAATTAAATAAACCGGTGTTTAGCACTTCGTTAATATTAATATGGCCGTTTGAAATAGGAATAATGTTAGCTTGAGTATTGAGCGTATTTAAAATGGCAGTGAGTCTATTTAATTCATCGTTTGTAATTAAATCAGTTTTACTAATTAAAATAACATCGGCAAATTCAACTTGGTCAACAAGTAAGTCGGCAACGCTTCGCTCGTCGTCTTCTCCTAATGATTCGCCGGTATCTTGTAAATCATTTGCTTGCTCGTAGTCGTTTAAAAAGTTAACGGCGTCAACCACTGTTACCATGGTATCGAGGGTGGCAACATCACTAAGTGAAACCCCGTTTTCGTCGGCAAAGGTAAATGTTTCTGCAACGGGGAGGGGCTCAGATATGCCTGTAGATTCAATGACGAGGTAATCAAAACGCCCATCATTGGCAAATTTGCCCACTTCAATAAGTAAGTCTTCTCGTAGGGTACAGCAAATACAACCGTTACTCATCTCGACCAGTTTTTCATTACTGTAATTGAGCGATACACCACTTTTAATAGTGGATGCATCGATATTTATATCGCTCATATCGTTTACTATAACGGCGACTTTTTTACCTTGTCTGTTATTAAGAATATGGCTAAGAACGGTTGTTTTACCAGCCCCCAAAAAACCTGATAACACTGTGACGGGCAGTTTATTTATCATTTAATAATCTTACTAAATTGCAATTTGGATATGTTATATTATATCAATACCGTATTCCAGTAATGCTAATTAATTTATTCAAAACTGAGCTGCAGATTTAGTGTATTGCTCAAAACTCTTCATACGAAAAATAAAGGTGAATATGAAATTATTCACATTGCACATAGCAATGATAGTCGTTATCATTTGTATTGCCTTGTAATTATCTTCTCTGGATCAACATGTTTAACCAAAAATATTTGGCGCTCAGTATTGCTGCGTCTTTTTCTGCTTTTTCTAATGTGGCATTTGCCGAGCAAAATAACGAAATTGAAACAATTGAAGTAACAGGCCGTGCTCAGCAGTTTTACCTAGAAACCGAAAGTAAAATTGGGACTAAAACGGATTTAGATCTTATTAAATTACCGCAATCTGCGCAGGTATTAACCGAGCAACTTATTATTGACCAAGCCGCGCGCGATATTACCGATTTATACCGCTCAATAGCCGGGGTAAGTGAGTATAGTTATTCAGGCGTTACTTTTCGTGGTTTTAGAGACGATGCCAATGTATTTTACGATGGCGTACGTGGCGATCCGTACTCGGGCTTTGGTGTACCGCAATTATTTAATGTAGCGCGTGTAGAAGTATTAAAAGGCCCAGCCTCTGCGTTATATGGTGGTGGTGAGCCAGGCGGTATGATCAACTATGTGACTAAAAAGCCTTCGTACACGCAAAGCAAAGAGCTAAAAATAACGCTTGGCAATTACAACACGCGTGGTGCCTCACTTGATATGACCGGCGGTTTAACCGACACCATGGCGTATCGTATAGGTGGTTATTACGAAGAGCAAGACAGCTTTCGTAATAATGCAGATTCAAAAAACAGTGAGTTTACCGGTGGTTTATTATTTGATTTAACAGATTCAACCACACTAACCACCACTGTTGACTACATCAAACAAGACTTAGGCGGTAACCGTTTACGTGGTGTACCGGTAGATGACAACGGTAATTTTTTAGTTGACCCTAGTTACAACGCAAATGAAGCATTTGACTACCAAGACATGGAAGCGTTAGTGCTGCAAGGTAAGCTAAAGCATTACTTTAATGATGATTTTTCTGTAAGTAGCACACTGCGTTACATGGATAACGAACGCGACCAAGCTTATCATGAGTCGCAAAACTGGGTAGATGTAAACGGTGATGGTGAAGCCAACATTGATGACGAAACCATTAAACGCGAATACCGAAAGCAATACCGCGCCAACGAAGAAACAAGCTTAACCACCGACTTTGTTTATAGCTTTGAGCAAGGCCAATTAGCGCACCAAGTATTGTTTGGTGGCGACTACCACATAGTCGATACCGAGTACGATTACTTACGCGCCCGTTATGAAGCAGACGGTGTGGCTAACTTAAACATATTTGACTTAAATTACGGCGAAACCGACCCAAGTACTTATAACCTGACAGACATGAACCGCGATGGTGTTGATACTGACCGTTTTGGACTATACGTACAAGATGTTGTAAGCATTAACGAGCAATGGACAGTTATTGCAGGCTTGCGCTATGACCATTTTAAAGAGCTAAACAAAGAAACCGGTTACAGTTACTCAGATAACGATGTAACACCGCGCGTGGCTGTTACATACCAACCTGTTGAAAACACATCGGTATACATAAATTACTCAGAAAGCTTTAACCCCGCATCATCAGGCGATCAAGAAGATGTAGAGGGCGAGGGCAATTTAACCCCAGAAACCGGTAAACAAACCGAAATTGGTATGAAAAACCAATGGCTTAATGGCAAAATTATGAGCACCTTTGCTATTTACCAAATTAATAAAGAAAACGTAGTAATGAGTAACCCAGACGACACTGGCGCGGGTGACGGCATTGCAGCGCTTTTAAATATAGGTGAGGTAGAAAGCCGTGGGTTTGAAACAACGCTGGTGGGCGATTTAACCGAGCACTGGACGCTAACTGCTAACTACGCATATAACGATACACTGGTTGTTGAGGGTGTAACGGGCGATACTATTTCAAGCACCTACGGTGATGGCTCTCGTTTTGCTAATGCCCCGCGCCACCAAGCTGGTTTATGGTCGCGTTTTGCGCTTGATAGCATCGACTCGTCTATAGCATTTGGCGCAAATTACGTAAGCGAGCAAATAAGCCAAGACGGCCAAAAAGTTAAACCCTTTACCGTATTTGACATGAGCTGGAGTACCCGCTTTGACGATGTGTTATTAAGCGTAAATATTAATAATATATTTGATAAAGAATATGCAGTAAGTGGCTTTAGTGAGCGTAACGGCCACTTCCCGGGCAGCCCACGTGAAATAGTAGGCCAAGTAACCTATAAATTTTAAAGTAAATTAAGCGCGAGCTTATCTCGCGCTTAATTTTTATCACTATTAAAATTAGCGGCTTCTTGCGCTGTGTTAATAGCTGTAATAGGAAAGGGGATCACAATACCTTCTTGGTTATAGCGTTTGTGCAGCGCTTTAATAAAAGCAGATTTAACCCAAAACCGATTAAAGTACTCTTTTGCGCGCAGCATTACGGTAAAATTAATACTTGAGTTATCAAAGGTGTGATACACCACAAAGGTATTGTAATCATCAACGCCCCACTCATGGTCAATCAGTATTTGGCGCGCAACTTCAAGCGTTACTTGTTCTACAAACTCTAAGTCTGAGCTGTAGTGAACGCTTACATCAACAGGTACACTCAGCTCTTTTTCGGGGTAAAAGTAATTAATAATACGCGATTTAGAAAGCTGACTATTAGGAATAATAATCATATTATTTGGCAGCATTTTAACCCACGTAGAGCGCCAACCAATTTTTTCTACAAAGCCTTGCTCCTTTGACTCAAGCTCAATAAAATCACCTACGCGTATGGGTTTATCTATAACGAGCTGTACGCCCGAAAAAAAGTTTTCAAGGGTGGGTTGCAGAGCAAGTGCCACCGCCAATGACGTAATACCAAGAGATGCAATAATAGGTGTAATTGAAATACCCAATGTGCCTAATAAAACCAACAACCCTACTGAAAACAATGTAACGCGAATAACCCCCTTAATAATACTTTGAGAATTGAATATAACGGCAGATTGTTTAGCGTAGTGATTAACCGTGCCAATAATAAAGTGATTTAAAAAGAAAATAAGTGCAAGTAAAGCTAATACAATATTGATGCTGTTGAACGGAATTCGGTTCGCTAACTCGGGGTCAATAACGAATGTATCGTGCTCCAAAATGGTGATTAGCACAATAAATGTGCAAAGTGTGAGTGGTTTAGATATTGAATCAAGAAGTAGGGTATCGAAGGTAAAAGTGGTTTTTGATGTCCACTTTTGTAACCAATACATTATAAAAAAACGAATAAAAAACAAAGAGTATAGTTATGATTGAAAGGTAAGCTACTGTACTCAACCAAGGGGTGTTATTAATAACATCAAGCGTATTTTTGAGCATAACTTAAACCTAATAAATATATTTATATTTATTACAGCAAGTTATGTACCTATGTTTAGAATAAAAAAAGTGTATTGCCGAGACAAGCTCGGCAATAGTCGCTTATATTTTTTTAGCCAACCACATTCCACTCAACACGGAGGCAAAAAACAGCCAAAACTCCATTTTGAGTGACACTAACTGAACCAAGCCTGGGCCTGGGCAAATACCACTCAATCCCCACCCTAAACCAAACAAAACAGAGCCCGTAATTAATCTACGATCTACATTTTTTAGATTACTCAGGCTAAATGTTTCACCAAATAAAGGGCTGTCTTTTTTAGAAACCCAAAACCACGCCAACATCATTATTCCCATGGCTACAGCCATTACAATAATTAAACTGCCATCCCAGTTCTCGCCAAAGGTTAAAAAATTGAGTACTTTATCAGGGTTAGTCATTCCACTAATAATAAGACCAATGCCGAAAATAAAGCCTAAAAACACCGATGTAATTGCTTTCATGTTTTATCCAATTAAGTTAGCAGTGATAACGGCAACAAGCATAAACACACATGTTGAAACCCAAGAGCGAGTAGAAAAACGCGACATACCACACACGCCATGCCCGCTTGTACAACCATTAGCAAGTGAAGTACCTACACCCACTAAAAGTCCCGCTACAATAATTAACCAAGAGGGTATATTTAAATCGCCCTCTAATAATTCAGGTGCAATAAATGAGGTAGCAACGCCTGCAATTAGTAAGCCTGCAATAAAGCATACTTTCCATACATTATCGGATTTTAATGGGGTGAACAGCGATTTAACTAATCCTGAAATACCGGCTACTTTGCCAAATAAAACCAGTAATAGTGCGCAGGCTATGCCTATTAAAGCACCGCCTAAAGCGGCTGAAATGGGCGTAAATTCGGTTACCATTTTAAATCCCCCAAACAATAGATACACCAACACCAGACTGCTGCATTTCAATTGATAATTGTTGGTTAGGCGCTAAAAAGTTTGCACCCGATACTTTTTTAGCTGGCGAGTAAAAAGCCATAGCGTTTAATTGTACTTTTTCGCTAACTTCATGACTAAAACCCGTTGTAAAATGCCACTCTTGTACACCCGGCGCTAAAATATTAAATAACACCTCAGACGATGGAATAGGCTGTTGCGTGTATGAAACACCAAAGCGAATTTTTTGTTTTGCAGTGCGCTGCCACTGATAGCCTAATTTATATATATCCATATCTTCCCAGCCAAACCCTGCACCTGCGCTTGCACCTAAAGGTGCAGACATTAAGTTACTCATTGGATTGGCAATGCTTTTAACTTCACTGTAGTTTATTTTTTGCCAATCAAATACAACTTGGTTTGTAGGCGTTAACTTATAAGCGGCACCAATTTGAATCGAGCTTGGTAAATCAAAGCCACCGTTTTCTGCGAATAAACCTTTATAGCTATCAAACTCTTCCATAGACACCGATGAGCGGTAACTGGCACCCCAGCTAAACGATGTGCCTACGGTTTGAGTTATACCTACTTGTACACCTAAACCTGTGCTGGTGTCGGTGTCATTATTTGTAAGCGCTTGGGGCGATTGCGAAAAAGGCGCAAAGTTTCCAAGGCCTGTCGCTTTAAACTGTTGCACAACATAAATAGGTGAACCCCCACTTTTGTTTGCTCATTTAACTGGTAGTTAATAGTTGGGCTAATAAACATCTGCTTTAAATCAACGCCAGTCGTGCCAGCATAAAATGTGCCTTCGGGTTCTGACTCGGCGTTGTAGTCGGTGTTCATGCCGCCATTGCCGTAAACTAATAAGCCAATATTTATTTTGTCATTGAGCTGGTGGCCAATGGCAAATTCAGGAATGGCAAATAACGTGTTATCACTTTTTTGGGTTTTTGCTTCAAGATAAAGCGCATTAGGATAAAACGTATCTACAGATGAAGCTGTGTATTTTCTATCAGGTGAAAATAACTCTAACCCAACTGAAATTTCAGTGTCATTTACATTAAAGCTAGCAGGATTATTTGCACCCGACATCAACTCTTCCGATAGCGCAACACCCGCACCTGCCATGCCTTTGTGGGTCATGCCATAACCATGAGTAAAATACCCATTGGTAGCAAGTACGTTAAAAGAACCTAGGGTAAAGGTTAGGGCCAAACCAGATACTAACTTATTTTTCATTTTGACAGACATACGTAGTTGGAAAAGGCGGACAATAGCTAATTTTCTATATTCAAAAAAGGAATTTAAATCGATTACTTATAGTAAAAAAGAATATTAAGGGTGGGTAGTGAATCCAATATTTAGCGCAGTAACTTCTTAATCCTTGCATACAACTGTTGAATCAATCATTTAACTAAAAAACACAAAGCGGTGAGAGGGTTCACCGCTTTTTATTGGGCTAATTACATAGACTCAAGTGTTTTACCTCGGGTCTCTTTAATGTATTTAACAACAAAAAATATACTAATAAGTGCCGATAACGCATAAAAGCCGTACGCACCTGCAAGGCCAATATTAGCCAGCATAATAGGGAAGGTCATGGTAATGGCAAAGTTAGCAATCCACTGTGCGCTTGCAGCAACAGCAAGCGCTGCGCCGCGAATACGGTTATTAAACATCTCGCCTAATAACACCCACACAACCGGGCCCCAACTTAAACCAAAAAATACCACAAATAAGTTAGCCATTATAAGCGCAAACGTACCCATGTTATCGCTAAGTGCAAGCTTGCCTGCTTCATCAAGGCCTGCGCTGCCAAATATATAAGTAAGCGCACTTAAGCTAATAAACATACCCACACTGCCCACAAGTAAAAGTGGTTTCCGACCAATTTTGTCAACAAGGGCAATAGCAATAAAGGTCGATACAATATTAGTAGTACCCGCTAATACATTTATAAATAGCGATTGCGACTCGTCAAACCCAGCAGCTTGCCAAAGCTCAGAGCCGTAATAAAATACCACGTTAATACCTACAAATTGCTGAAATACACTCAGCGCAACACCCGCCCAAACAATTGGGTGTACTTTTTTACTGCCATCAATAAATAAATCACGAATACTCGGCTTTTTATCGCTATGCAAAGAGCTTTTAACATCGCTTATTTGCGCATCAGCACTGTCGTTCGAAATTTTACTAAATACCGTTTTTGCATCGTCTACTTTACCTTGCGCCACTAAATAACGAGGCGACTCAGGAATAAACAACACACCCACTAAAAACAGTATTGCAGGCACAAGCTCAACCCAAAACATCCAGCGCCAAGCGGCTATATCAAGCATTAAAATGTTTTGCGCACTACCTGCCGCATCAGCAATTAAATAATTACTTAAAAACGCAGCAAATAAACCCAATACAATAGCGAGTTGTTGTAATGTAGCTAAACGACCACGAAGGGCTGGTGGTGCAACCTCTGCAATATAAGCTGGCGCCAATACCGATGCAGCACCAATACCTAAACCACCAAATAAGCGGTAAAAAATAAACTCGCCCGAGCTTTCGCTAATGCCCGAGCCAAACGCACTAATGGCAAAAATAATCGCGGTGATGATCATAATTGCGCGGCGACCAAACCTATCAGCCAGCGGCCCCGCAGCAAGTGCCCCCACGGCGCACCCTAATAATACCGATGCCACATTGAAGCCCGTAGCCACACTGCTTGAATTAAACGCATTGCCGAGCGCCGACACCGTGCCGTTAATAACGCCCGAGTCAAAACCAAATAAAAAGCCACCAATAGCAGCCACGGCCGATATAAAAATTACATAAAAAAGAGAGCATGTGCCCAATGTGTGCGCCGAGCTATTACTGCTCGGCGAGATAGGTGATGTCATAATTGTGTGTCCTGGTTTTTATTATTGTGTACTTTACTAAATTGAGACGTGTGGTGCAGCGTATTTTAGGCGAATTTTATCTGGGCTAACTCTCTCATAATCAATATTAAAATTATTGTTTAATACTTCTAATAGTCCTTTAATATCGCCCGTTTTGAACATGCCAGCTACTTGTACTTGTTTGAGACGGTCATCTTCTGAAAGCTCAAAATCTATGTTTGTATAGCGGCTGATTTCAGCCATTGCTTCAGCAAGTGATTCACCTCTAAATATTAAGCTACCTTTGCGCCACGATAATCTAGCGGCTACATCCATAGGATCAACTTTTTCGACCGCTTTAGCAATTTTACCTTTAAAGCTTAAATCAAGTTTTTCTCCCTTTGACACCGAAGTTGAATTATTTGATAAATACTGTCCTTGTTTATTAGTCCCCAGGGAAAGGTTGGGTAACGATTCGGCTTTTTGCTCTGCAACAAGGACTTTGCCATCTGTCACAATGAGTTCTATTTGCTTTTGACCTACTTCTACATTAAATGCAGTACCAACAGCCTGAATAACTTTATCACCAGCGATAACACTTAAAGGACGCGTTTTATCGTGAGCTACGTCTATATGAATTTCGCCACGCAGTAAATTTATTACGCGAGAGTGTTGGGTATACCTCACTTGAACGAAGCTATTTGTGTTTAAGGTGATTTTGCTTTTATCAGAAAGCAGTATGTCCTTACTTTCACCTACGTCGGTTTGAAAATTAAGTTGTTTAGCAACCACTGCTGACTGATTAACTGGGTAAAAAAATGAAAAGTTAAACGCTTCTTGAAAAAGGCTAAGTACAACAGCTAATAAAATAGAAGCAGCAGTTGCACCCAACCACATAGGGAGACGTTTTTGTTTTATTGGTGTTTGTGGAAATAAATCTGACAAACGACTGAGATCGTCCATTTTATCCCACAGCTTTGCTACCTCAAGTAACACTTCTACATTTTTATAAGATTGTGCTAACCATTGCTTTAGCGCTTGCTCTTCAGATTTAGTCAATCCACGATCAAGTTTAGCCAGCCACTCACTGGCTTCATCAAGGCGCGAATCGTCGCTAGTGTTTCGCTCGTTTATGTGATGAATATTAGTCATTCCTACCTCCTGCATTTAGCTGGGAAGAAGTATTTGGTTGCTCATAAACACTTTTTTTAGATTGACGCATAAATTGCGTACAACGTTTCATGCCTGTTGCTATATGTTTTTCCACGGTACTTTCACTAAGGTTTAATTGAGCAGCAATTTCTCGCTGCGAATAACCATACACTTTTTTTAATACAAACACTTTGCGGCACTGCACAGGTAAAAGCCGTATGGCTTCACAAAAATTAGAAAACTCACTATCGGTTAGTGCTTTTTCATACATTTCGTCTTGCTGATGCTCCGCTAAGAGTTGCTCTAACGCTTCCATGTTGTCGATCCCATCGACTAGGCGTATATTGGCTTGCTTTTGGTAATCGAGCGCTAAATTTCGCGCCGTTTTATAAATAAAAGATTTTGGTGAGCTTATGTTTTCAGTGTTTTTAATCTGACAAATTCGCACATAAGTTTCTTGCACTATATCTTCAATTTCATGTGGCGGCACTATGCGTGCAACTACATTTGAGAGACTTTTGCGCGAGGCCAAATAGACCTTATAAAAAAGTGTGTCTTTCGTCATTTAGTGTGTGTCTCGTGTGTGTGTTTACGGCAATTATTGTTATTGTTTTGCCACTACAAACTAAGACGAATGGTAAGAAAAAATCCGCCATTAAATTTAAAAATAAATCAGCATTTTATTTTTTAAATTTAATGTTCATTAACCGCACGGGGCATAAAGCTTGTAATGTAATGGCGAAGTGTACTACAGTTTTTTTCATTACAAATACCTCACCAGGTACTGATTATTCATTTTAAAAACTTTAACTTTTTAATTAATAAGTAAAAAATGGCAATTTGGACTGTATTTTTAATCGTTTAAAAATACAAGTAAACGCGCTAACAATAAAAATAATCAAGGCAAAAACAAATTAGCATGGCAAGTCAAAAAAATAATTTAATTTAAAAAAATAAAAAATATTTATGGAGGAAAATAAAAAGTCACTCGTCTTTGTTCAGTGTATGGCCAAAAACTATACACAAGGAATATGTGCATTTGCCGCTTTGTTTACCAATTTATGTGCTGGTTTTTAGCTTATTCACCACCGAGTTAAAAGCGAGCCCTGTAAACGACAAAGCAGTGTTTAATATTCCCAGACAAAGGGCCGATTTATCGCTAATAAATTTTGCCGAGCAAGCCGATATTACTTTGCTTTTTCCGCTGGATAAAATTCAGCAGTTACAAACAAATACTATTGCTGGCGAGTATTCAATAATAAACGCATTACAGATTTTACTCGATGGCACAGGGTTGCAACCGCATGTTAGCGAAGATGGGCAAATATCTATTTTAATAGATCCAAGCTTCGAGAGAACTGACAACATGGCTAACTATAAAAAAAATGGCGTGTCGAGTGCTGTACTAGCTGTACTAAGCACAATGGCAACGCTCCCTGCAGTAGCAGAGACAGCAGCACAAGAACCAGAAATAATTGAAGTACGCGGAATTAGAGGCTCGCTTGGCCGAGCTATGGATGCCAAAAGAGAAGCGGGTGGCGTGGTTGACTCCATTTCAGCTGAAGATATTGGTAAATTTCCTGACACAAATTTAGCTGAGTCTTTACAGCGTATTACAGGGGTTTCAATAGACCGTTCAGGCGGTGAAGGGCAGCTCATTACAGTACGTGGTTTTGGCCCTCAGTTTAATACAGTGCTCGTAAATGGACGCCAAATGGCCTCTGAAAATCAAAGCCGTGCCTTTAGTTTTGATACCATTGCATCAGAGCTGGTTAAAAGCTTAGACGTATTTAAAACCTCAACAGCCACAAAGCAGTCAGGTGGTATTGGTTCAACAGTCAATGTAAATACAGCGCGCCCATTTGCTATTAATGGCTTTAAAGTTGCGGGAAGTGTTAAGGGTATTTACGATGAAAATAGTGAAGAAACCACACCTGAGATATCTGGGTTAATCAGCAATACGTTTAATGATGACACACTGGGTGTGTTATTTGCTGTTTCTCGCCAAGAGCGCGAAACACGCTTAAACCAGGCGCAGGTAGATGGCTGGTTAGAAAATGTAGGCGTCCCAAACCCGCAAACTCAAAGCGGGCAAGCATACACCGGTAATATTTTTTCGCCGCGTAACTATGATCATAAAGTAACAACAGAAACACGTACACGTACTAATGCAAATTTAGTTATACAGTATGCACCCTCAGATGATTTAGTCATAACAGCTGATGGGCTTTATTCTGATTTCGATGTAGAAGCAGACACCACGTCATACGGGCATTGGTTTACAGCGCCAAACATAGAAGGCTTTGGCGGGGCTGCAGGACCTACTGTTGATGAAAATGGTACTGTGGTTGATTTATATCAAGAGGTAGGCCTTGCTACTGATATGCACGCTAAAAAGTTTGATCGCTTAACAAGCTCTAGCGCATTAGGTTTAAACTTTGATTGGCATGTAAACGATAATTTAAATATGAAATTTGATTTAAGCCACTCAAAGGCTGAGCGTGAGGCTAATAATGGTGGCGGGGATCAGTTATCGTTGATTGGCTATGCTAATCGAGTTCGATTTGAAGTGGATGGCGGTATTTTACCTTATGCGAGTGAGTTTGCCTCTGCTAACCCTAACATTTATAGCGGCCAGCAAGAGCTGGACGGTGTTGCTTATAACCCTGCAGTTACACCTGATGGCGTATCAAACTATTTAGATACAGCCAATAGCCGAGCACATGTAATGCTACGCCGTGGTTGGGCTGTAGAAGATACCGTGGATCAGTTTCGTTGGGATAGCATTTGGCATAACGATGGTAGCTCAGGCCTAGTTTCGGTCAAGTTTGGTGCTATGTATTCAACTGAAACTAAAAACCTTGATCGTTGGGATAACGAAGGTGTTGGTATTCACTGTACTTTTTGTGGTTACCCAGATGACCCAAGTATGGATGGTTTAGCGCAATTTGTATTTGACGCAGGAGATGACTTTTTATCTGATGTGAGCGGCAGCGGTCGTATGCCAACGTCATGGCTTGCACATGATGGTGAGGCAAACTTTGCGTACCTTGAGCAAATAGCTGCAGCGAATGGTCAACCTATTAGTTTTGATGCAGTTAAACGTAATAAGTCGTTTGAGATAACTGAAGATACGTTCTCGTTTTATACTGAGTTTGATTTTGAAGCTGAGCTTGCAGGCATGCCTTTATACGCAACAGCGGGCTTTAGATACGAAAGCACTGATGTAAACGTAAAGGGGACCGATGAGCCGGTTAGTGCGTTAACCATTCTAGATAAAACAGAAATGCTCGCTAACTTTGGCGCTGTAGAAAATATCTCAGCAAGTTCAGATTACGAAGCGATTTTACCTAACTTTAGTGTAAAGCTTGAAATAAACGATGAGCTAATAGCACGTGCTGCGGTATCACAAACAATTACACGGCCAACGCTCGATAGTATGTCGCCTGTAACAGTTATTGAAACAACTCGTCAAGGCGGCAATTTAACATCAAGCTCTGGTAACCCAGCGCTTGAGCCATTTACCTCTGATAACTTAGATTTATCGTTGGAGTGGTATTACGCTGATGCCAGTTATTTATCTGCGGGTTACTTTAGAAAAAATGTTGCTAACTTCATTATTAATACGACCGAAGACTTAACTTTTGAATTGTCTGGCGGCGGATTGTTAACTGACCCCTCTACAGGTAACGATGTAGACAACCCTGATGCTGCCGACTCGACGGCTGTATTCACTAATACATTGCCCAATAATAGCGAATCGGCGATTGTTGATGGCTGGGAAGTCGCCTTACAACATAGTTTTGATAGTGGCTTTGGATTTATGGTTAATGCAACATTTGTAGACAGCGATGCAGAGTTAGACTCTGCAGATATAACTCAAGTTTTTGCATTAACAGGCTTAAGCGACTCTTATAATGTGGTTGGCTTTTATGAGAATGGACCATTTCAAGCGCGTTTAGCCTATAACTGGCGCGATAGCTTTGTACAGTCACTTACACAGCTAAATGGTGATGGTGTGACAATTGTGGAAGATTACGCACAACTTGATGCTAGCGGCAGCTATGACATTACCGAAAATGTATCGGTATTTTTTGAAGGTATTAACTTAACCGAAGAATACGTGCACAAGCGTGGTCGTTTTTCTAATCAATTATTGTTGGTTGAAGATAGCGGACGACGTTTTGCGTTAGGTATTCGCGGTAGTTTTTAACTTTAATTAATAAAGTGGCTTTTACATTTAGTAATAGCCACTTTTTAACTATGCCTTTATAGGTAACAAGTATGAACCAGCAAAATAAAAAAATAAAAACAGTGGTTGTCGTTGGTGGTGGTATAGCGGGCTGGCTAACAGCCGGACGATTAGCGGCGCACCACAAAAGTAATACCCCGGATGGCCTTAATGTTGTTCTCGTTGAGTCTCCAAATGTACCAATTATAGGTGTTGGGGAAGGTACTTGGCCTACCATGCGCAGTACATTAATAGCACTTGGTATTAGCGAAACTGATTTTATACGCGAGTGTGAAGCAAGCTTTAAGCAAGGAGCAAAATTTGCCAAGTGGGTGGATGGCTCCGAGGATGATTTTTATTATCACCCATTAGTTTTGCCACAGGGCTTTTCAAAAACAGATATGGCTGGCCACTGGTTAAATAACGCCGCTGAGTCAACGTCTTTTTCAAACGCAGTGTGTTACCAAGAAGCTATTTGTGAGCAAGGACTTGCCCCTAAAACTATTCGCACACCAGAATACGCAGCTATAGCCAACTATGCCTACCACTTAGACTCTGCAAAATTTGCCATTTTTTTACAAAAACATTGCACGCAGGAACTTGGTGTTAAACATATTTTGGCTGATGTAACACAGGTTAATAGTGCTAAAAATGGCGATATTGCAAGCGTTACCACAAAGCAACAAGGTGAAATTAGCGGTGATTTATTTGTTGATTGCACCGGCTTTTCTTCATTGTTATTAGGCGAGCATTATGAGGTTCCTTTTAAGCCGTGCGATGACGTGCTATTTATTGATACCGCCTTAGCAGTGCAAGTCCCTTATGATAATGAAGATGAGTGTATTGCATCCCACACAATCTCAACAGCGCAAGAAGCAGGTTGGATATGGGATATAGGATTACAGCACCGCCGTGGTGTAGGTTATGTGTATTCGAGTAAATATAGTAGCGAAGCTCAAGCACGAGAAAATCTCAAAGCGTATGTTGGCGATAAAATAGAGTCGTTAACAATTAGAAAAATCCCTATTAAAAGCGGCCACCGCTCACACTTTTGGCAGAACAACTGTGTTGCGGTTGGGCTTTCAGCTGGTTTTTTAGAGCCGCTTGAAGCCTCTGCATTGGTATTAGTAGAAATGTCAGCGCAAATGATAAGCGAACAACTCCCCCAGACCCGCGATATTATGGATATTACCGCCAAACGCTTTAACGAGACATTTACCTATAGGTGGGAAAAAATAATCGACTTTTTAAAACTGCATTATATTTTATCAAACCGTGACGATAACGCATTTTGGCGTGATAACAGAGACCCAAAAACGATTCCTCAAAGCTTACAAGATCTAATGAAGTTGTGGCAATACCGCGCTCCTGCTGATCACGACTTTACAAGTAATAATGAGGTGTTTCCAGCGGCCAGTTATCAATATGTTTTATACGGCATGGGCTTTAAAAGTGATTACAGCACAACTGCCTATATGCTTAAAGACACTGTTTTCGCTAAAAGTCAGTTTGATAAAAATAAGAGTATGATAAATCAAGCAGTCACTAACTTACCTAGTAACCGAGAGCTGCTTAATAAAATTAAGCACCATGGTTTTAGTGTTATCTAGCTTAAAAAATTACACATAAAAACAATAAAGAGACACGCATGGAAAATTTAGTCGCATTAGAGCAAAGTGCTCATCAGCATATAAAAATAGATACACAAAAAGCACAATCACACGCTAAAAATCTTAATATGATCCCCGTAGTTATGGTGGAGCTTAGCCAAATTGCCGTTCAGCAGCCTATAGTTTTTGCAAAAAACTCAGAAACAGGCGAGTTTACACTCAATGCTTTATTAGGCTTTGAGCAACATGAGAACTTGTTTTATCAGCAATCACAGTGGCAGGGCGTATATTTACCGCTTCAGTTACAGCGTCAGCCATTTTTTGTTGGTGATACGCATTCGCAGCAGACGCAATACCCTGTGTGTATTAATTTAAACAGCCCTGCAGTAGTTGATAACTCTGCGCAAAGCGAAAATAATTTAGAACCAATTTATACCCAAAGCGCAGAAGAAAGTGGCTATTTTAAACAAATAAAGCAGTGTTTAGGGCATTTACTACAAGGCGAAATAGACAATAAAAAGTTAATTGATGCGTTGTTAAAGTATGAACTACTACAGCCATTATCGCTTGAAGTAACGTTTGAAAATAACAAAAAAACAAAGTTAAACGGCCTATACACTATTAATCAAGAAAAGCTCTCACAACTTAATAGTGATCAAATTACGCTTTTACATCAAAGTGCTTTATTACCTGCCATTTATACAGTAATAACCTCACTTGGTCAGATATACCCATTAATAGAGCGTAAAAATGCGGTGCTTAATTTAGCCGATGATTGATTTTACACTTAACAAAAATATGGTGTTACACATACACACTGTTGGGGAAGAGCAAACCCCAATAATTGTTATTGATGATTTTGTTAATAATGTAGATGCGCTAATTAATTTTGCTGTGTTTTCTCAAAACGCCAGAGAAACATTTTGCGCACAAGAAAGTGACTTTTACCCAGGAGTAAGAAAAGCAGCACCGCTTAGTTATATAGAGCAGCTAAAAGCACTGTCGCCAATTATTAATTCACACTTTAATATGGCAGATAAAAGCGAGTTTGATGTAATACTTTCTGCCTTTTCAATTGCATGCACAGAGCCTGATAAACTCAGGCCAATACAGATGCTTCCCCATTTTGACACACCTAATATGAACCAACTTGCTATGGTGCATTTTTTATGTGATGAAACACATGGGGGTACTTCATTTTACAAACATAAAGCCCTGGGGTATGAACGCATAACAAAAGAGCGACTTATGCCATTTAGGCAAGCTATAAAGCAACAAGCCATGGCGCAAAGGCTTCACAAAAACCCACATTATATAAATGGCAGTACAGCTTTGTTTGAGCAAATTTTCAGTGTAGAGGCAAAGTTAAACCGGGTTGTTATATATCCAAGCAACTTATTGCATTCCGGGAATATAAATGCAGCTAACGGTTATGCCTGCGATCCAATTAATGGGCGTTTAACTATTAGTAGCTTTGCTGTTTTACGTTAGTTTTTCATTACCCGCTAAAATTCTCAAAGTACTCTTTTTGCAGCTCTATAGTCAGTGCTTTAGGGCGAATACCTTGTACTAAGCTGTACACTTCATCCTTTGTGTAACCTGCTGAATTTAAAATAAGCGCAGCAACCAACCCTGTGCGGCCAGTGCCGCCTTTGCAATGTATGGCAATGGTTTGTTTTTGCTGTATGGCTTGTAGTATGTCTGTTTTGTGGGTGTTCCAGCTTGATGTAAAAGGCTGTCTGGGTGCTTCGTCGTCATTTATAGGTAAATGAAACCAGGTTATATCGTGCTTTTTGCACTCACTATTAATTGTTTGTACGTTGTTTTTTTCAAGCTCCTTTTGCGGCATAAGCGAAAGTAGCATGTGAGTGCCAGCGGCTTTTAATGTAGCTATTGAATCCGCTAGGTTTTGCGTTTTTGTACCAGGGCAAGGCGTAAAAATAATATTTGCGCCGTTATTGAGTGATAAAACATCGTATGGGTGCGCGCTCATGGTAAGTCCTTTATTTTTAATAAATTTACTTTTATACACTCACTATAGCGTGTTTTAGTTACAAGTTTAAGATTGAATAATAAGCACAAATGCTAGATACTGTTTTTATATACAGTTGTGGCGATGTTATGAAAAAAGAATTACCAGCAAAATACTATTTAGCGCATTTTAGAGAGCTTATTGAGTTTGTAACAAGTAAATGTATGCATTTACTTGAGCCCAAGCACAGCCAATTTATTAGTAAAATTAACCAGCTTGATGAGCAAAGCCAATGCATGTTGGCGCGTGTGTATTCGCGCAAACCTTATTTAGTGCAGGCGCAATCGCTCAATTATGAAGAAATAATCTCGCCGCATCAGGCTATTTGTACGCTAAAAACAGCGGGTATTTTATATGAGCCAAACGCACAGCATTACAAGCAGCTTATAGCGCATTTAACCAAGCCCATGCTGATGGAGTTACTCAGTAATTACAGTGAGCAAGTAAGCTTTAAGAAAAGCGCAGCTAAAGGGGAGTTGGTCACTATTGCGTGTCAGTTTTTTAGTGTTCACGCAGATGATTTAGCCCCTTTATATAGCCAATATGTGATAAATAACCGTGAAGATTATTACGAGTATTTTGAGTTTTTATTTGCAGGGCGCTTAAGTAGTGGCGATGTAAACCATCAAAACCGCTTTGTTATGCGCGATTTAGGGTTAACCGCTACCCGCGAAGGGCACAGCGAGAGCTTATCGCGCTTTAATACACTCGCTGAGGCGCAATCTAATTACGTTTTAAATCGTTACCGTTTAGCGTTTAAAAACATCGGCAAAACAGCCGGTAATACAAAAGATGAAACCTTTGATGACAAAACCCCTTACACCGAGCTTGCGCATTTAGTTTTAGCGCAACCGGCGCATGGCGCACAAGCGCACGACATTAAAAACAAACTGCTGGTTAGGCTGTATAAACAACTTAAAAATACCTATAGCGAACTTGCTTTTAGCCTACTTGAAGGCTGCACCGATTACGCCGAAGCACAAGAAATTCAAATAAGAGAGCAATACCGCCTAGGTAATAAAGCGTGGGTAAAAGCGCAGCTAGAGCAAATTATAGAAAACCCGCTCACCGACGATTTACTGTATTTTGCTGATGACTTTTTAATGCGTAAGTTTAATAAACAAACGCGTTCGCGCTTAAGTACTATGCTGGCCGACACCCAGTGTGTGCTTGAAATTGACGAAATTTACCGAGGCGATGTAGAGCAAGGCGTAAATGAGCATTACAGTGCAAAAGGGTTAACGGTTTTTAATACCGAAAACACCTTATGGCAAAGCTTGTTTGGCTTAGTATTTTGGCACGAGTTATTTATTGAATCGCCTTACCCGCCGTGTAATGAATTTGATATTTACCCGCAAGTTTTACAGCTTGGTAATTTTTATGATGCACAAAGCACGCAAATTAACGCACGTTTAAAAAACTGTAGCACTAATCAGGCGCTGCTTAATTTGGTATGTAAGCATGCCACACAGTATTTTGAGCAGCCCAATGGTTTATTTAGATGGCGCAGCAATTTATTAGAGCCACTAGAAGCACTTGTTTTAAACAGTCCGCTTGAAGCGTTAATTGCGCATTTAACGGCTATGAGTAAACACTATTTACAGCTAAAAGACGGTTACCCCGATTTAATGGTTATTAATAATGGCCAAGTACATTTTGAAGAGGTTAAAGCCCCAGGCGATAAGCTTAGGCGCAACCAACTTACCACTATTGATAATTTAAAAAATGTAGGCTTTACGGTACATATTGCCGCAGTTAAATGGTTTGTAGACCCTAATCGTGTTTACAGCGTGGTTGATATAGAAACCACGGGCAGCTTAAAAGGTGGTAACCGCATTACCGAAATTGGCGTAGTTAAAGTGCAGCACGGTAAAGTGATTGATACCTGGACGACTCTTATTAATCCGCAGCGCCATATCCCAAGCTTTATTACTAAATTGACCGGCATAAGCGATGGCATGGTTTACAACGCGCCTGTATTTGCCGATATAGCACAGCCACTACTAGATAAACTTGCAGGCAGTATTTTTGTAGCCCATAACGTAAACTTTGATTACGGTTTTATAAAAAAAGAATGCGAGGTTGCAGGGCACTTTTTTAAAATGCCAAAAATGTGCACCGTGGTTGAATCGCGCAGAGCGTTTAAAGGCTTAAAGTCGTATTCGCTTGGTAACCTTAGCGCGCATTTTAATTTAAATTTAACCAGCCATCACCGCGCATTGGCCGATGCTACCGCCACTGCCGAGCTGTTATTGCTGATCCAAAACAGTGAAACGCTAACGCAGTAAACGAGTAATTTATATTTAAGGGTATGAAACTTAAGTAATTAAGTAACGTTATTATAATTTATTATTTATTTTTGGAATAAAGTGTTTTTGTAAATCGTCTTCTTTATGTCAATCCGACAAACTAGAGGACAAAACAATGACTAAATTAAATAAAATTGTAAGCGTAATGATGTTAAGCGGTGTGTGTACTTTTACAGGTGCAGTGCATGCCGCTGATATTGAACTATCTCAGTCAACGTCGGCGCAGCAACAATCATCTTCATCTATTACGCTTTCACAAAATGGTTTAACAGCCAGTGGTAGCAACGAGTCAAACGTATCTAACGATACACAAGTAACGGCTGATGACTCGCAAAACACAGATTCAACGGCTAGTGACACGCAAACTCCAGCGCAAGAAAGCAGCGAGGCCGCAGAGCCTGCAAATTCATTAGTTGCATCTGCCAGCTCATCTTTAAATAATGCATTAAATGCATCGGCCTCGTCTTTAAATACCACAAGCATTACCACAATCAATACAGCGCTTGATGCAACAGCGCAGTTAACCTCATCGGCGAGTAATTTAACAACCGCTGTGAGCCAGTCGTCATTACTTTCTGTTACCTCTGAGCAAGGCGCTCAGCCAGACACTACCGACGCAGCAGCCGATGCCTCTTTACTTTCAAATGTGGGCAGCGCTACCGATTCAGTTACACAAGCTGATGCAACTAATGCGCTTAATGCGGGTGAGCTTACAAACCAATTAGCAATTACTAATACGGCTGCAAACTCAGTGAGTTCTGCACTGCAAATGGGTGATGCAATTAATACCAGTAATGAAGTAGTAAGCAATGTTCAGCAATCTTTAATTGCCAGTGTGCAAGACAGTACGGTTAGTAGTTTACAAAGCACAGTACAACAAAGTGTTAGCGGGCAGGTGAGTGCAGCGGTTACTGATCAAGTTAGTAACGATGTAGCACTCAGCACCGCAAGTGAAGTAGTAACCAACATTACTAACGATTTAGACCTAGGCCTTTAATACGCCAAGTGCTTGCACAAATGCCGAATGGGGAAACCTATTCGGCCTGTTGGAGAATAAATATGAAAGCAGTTATAACCGCCACATTGTGTGTTTTTAGTGCCAAAGCGGTGCTTGCACAAACTAACCACATTAAAACAGCTGAGCAAAATAAGCCCTTTAAAAGTAGCTTTGAGCTAAATGCAGATGCAGAAGTTGGAGTATTAAGTAACTCGGCGCTGTCTGTTCAGGAGCTTGACGATATTTCGTCGCAAAGCGACAGCGGCATAAAAACCGCAGCCGGTGTTAATGCAAAATGGCAAGTAACCAAAAGCACTAAATTAACCTCAAGCTATAAGTTTGAACAACAAGACTACGATGAGTTTGATCAATACGATTTAGACCTGCATCAATACGGTTTAGATGGCAGTTATAGCTTTAATAGCCATGAGCTAGGGGTTCGTTACGATGGTGCAAAAGCAAATGTAGATGGCGAACCATTTTTACATTTTAACCAAGCCAGCGCCTACTATGGCCATTTTTTAAACCCGCATACGTATTTGCGTATGAGTGTAAAAACCAAAGCTAAACGTTTTGCTACTGCAAAAGCACGTAATGCCGACGGCGTAGGCGGCGATGTAGCGCTTTATCATTTTATAAATAATGGCCAAACCATGCTAATGGCAGCGCTAAGTGCCGATAAAGAAAACGCCGACGACAACCAATACGACTTTAACGGCTACGGTTTTACTACTAAAGTTACGCACAAATTTACGGCCTTTAATGTAGCGAATAAAGTGGGCGCAGGCTGGCGTTATCAAAATAAAGATTACGATGAGCAAACAACGGATGATTTTTTTGAGCAAATACCGTCGCGAGATGAGCACCGAAATGTCGTTAATGCGTTTTATAACCTAGCTTTATTTGAGCACGTAACATTAATAGCCGAGGCTGAATATGGCGATTATCAATCAAAGCTTAGTAGCAATACCTATACGCAATCGGTTTTATCGGCGTCAGTTAAAGTGCATTTTTAGGTGGGTAAATGGCACCATAACCAAAGGTGGTGTCTTTGCCATGCTCGCCTAAATCGACGGCAAGCGATGTAAGCTCGTTAAGAGCTTTGGTTTTATTATTACCATGCTTTAACAATAAACAACTTAATGCCGCGCTTACATGCGGCGCCGCCATTGACGTACCCGACTCCCTCCCAAATTTTCCACTGCCTTGGCTTGTAACAACATTTACACCAAGAGCTGCAAAGTCTATGTAATCGCCTTTATTTGACCATCTATAAATTTGGTTTTGTGAATCAATAGCATTTACCGCTATCACGCTTTTATACGCACCTGGGTATAACGGCTGCGACGCCGGCCCTTGGTTACCTGCAGCAGCTACAATCAACACGTTTTGTTTTATTGCTGCAGTAATACTTGCTTCTAAAACTGCGTTATTTGGCCCTGTTAGGCTCATATTAATTACGGGTATTTTATTACTTACTAACCAGTTAAGTGCTTCTACTATGGCAAATAATGTAGCCCCTTGTGCATATTCAGATTGCCTATAAAACACCTCGGCACTGTAAAGCTTGGCACTGCCTAAAAGCGGGCTAAGTTTTGCGCCTTTACCTGTAATTAGCCCTGCAATGGCGGTGCCGTGTAAATTTGGCGAGCTTAACCCTTGTGGTAAAAAGCTTTGCGTAGTGATATTTGCGCCTTCAAAAGCACTGTGTTTGGTATTAATGGCGCTGTCGATCATGCCAATTTTTACGCTTTGTGTGCAGTAAGGGGCAATAGAGTTATTTGGTGTTACTTTTGCGGTAGGCTCTCCAGTTTGCGCTTGGTATATGTGGTTTCGGTCAAGTATTGCAGACTCATCTAAGTTAAGCACTTTTAATAACTCACTTTTAGAATTAACACCTTGGGGCACGTTAAAGCGCACTAAGCTCATGTTAAGTGCGTTGTAATTTTTTACCGATACAATAGTAACATTTTGCTGCTGTAGGGTATTAAGTTGTTGGCTATTTGCCATTAATAACCATTGGCGCTCTATTGCTCTAAAGCCGTTTTCTAGCTCTACTTCAACAAATGCGGTGTTTTGACTATTTATATTAATGTTAAGCACATTAGGTAAGCTGCTAATTGGCTCACTTATTTGCGCTTTTAGTTCATCAATCGATATTTGCGGAACAGGCACCGGAAGCGGCAGGCGCTGTGCTCGCTCTATAGTTTGTTCAATACGCTGCTCTATTGGGTTTAGCTGCCCAAGCACCTGATCGACTCTTACTATGTTGGCTGAACTCGTTGCGCTAAATATACAAAGCGAAGCGGCTATTATGTGTTTAACGCGTGTGTTTATAATATTCATAGTGGGTTACTTCTATTAAATTTATCATGCTGGTTAGTTAACGTTTAACACATAAAAATATTTCATTATTTAAATTATTTTGATTATTTGGGAATAAATGCTTTTTTGAATCGTCTTCTTTATAAAAGGGGTAAAAATTAATGAACGAAACTATAAAAATCTTATTGCCCATGCTTAGGCGTTTTGCCTATTCGCTAACGGGTAGTAAAGCAGATGCAGACGATGTAGTGCAAATAACAATTGAAAAACTATTAGTAAAAGGCATTCCGGATGACGTTGAGCCTGCTAAATGGGCATTTAAAATTTGCCGTAATGTGTGGATAGACGAATACCGCTCACGCAAGGTAAGGCAAAATACGGCTCAGGCCGATATTTTACCAGAGCCAATTACAAGCAATGAACACCAAACACTCGAAAACAAACAAATGCTTAAAAATGTAAATACAGCACTTGGGCAATTACCAGAAGAGCAACGCGCCATAGTATCGCTGGTGGCAGTGCAGGGCATGGCTTATAAAGAGGTAGCACATACGCTAGATATACCTATAGGCAGTGTAATGAGTAAATTATCGCGCGCACGCAGTACACTTTATAATTTAATAAAACCCGACTTTAAAAAGGAGCAAGTATGAACATTAACGACGAAACACTTAGCGCCTTTTTAGACTCAGAACTAAGCGAGCACGAAATGGAACAAGTGCGCAAAGCCCTTGAAACCGATGATGAGCTAGTAATGCGACTTGCAGAATTTAGCGAAGTAGACATGTTAGTAAAAGAGCACGCAACAAGTATTGACGACGCACCACTTAGTGACTCATTAGCTAAAACGGTTGCAAAGCTTGATACAGCAACGACAAAAAACACGTTAAACAGTAATGTAGTAACGTTAACGCTTTGGCAAAAGGTTAAGCAATCGGCTAATAAAAGTATAGCAATAGCAGCAAGCGTAGCTGTGGTATTTGGTATTGCAATGACGAGCTATTTACAACCCAGTGAGGCGCAAAACTTAGTAGCCAGCAATACAGCTTCAGCCCTTAATACGCAGCTAAGTAGTGGTGTGTTTGAGCAAAGTGATGGCTCAGTATTTAGCGCACAGCTAAGTTTTAAAAATCAGCAAGGTGAGCTTTGTAGGCAGTATGCACTAAGCTCAAATAATACAACGCAAACAAGCATTGCTTGTAAAACGCAAAGCGGTTGGCAAATTAAAGCGCAAACAGCTACGCAGCAAAGTAACAATGGCGCGCAATATCAAACGGCGTCTAATAACAGTGACTTAGATGCTGTTATAGATAGCATGATCAGCGGCGCACCACTCGATAGAGCACAAGAGCAGCAAGCAATTAGCGCAAAGTGGCAGTTAAACAAATAATAATGTGTATAAAACGAGGTGAACTATGAAAACATCTATTTTAATTATCAGTATTTTACTTATGGCGGGCTGTGCATCTAAACCTGATTATCGCGCCGCAAATAATGGATCGCAAGGTTATAGCGAGCAAAAAATTAGCGACGATCAATACCGAGTAGAGTTTAAAAGTGTGTCAAACAACGTAGCCGATGCCGGTGACTATGCATTATTACGCGCGGCTGAGCTTACACAAGCACAAGGCTACGACTGGTTTGTTGTAACCAACAAAGAAACCTTTGTTGAGTTTAAATCGCAAGCTCCCGCGTCATCTATTAGTGCATCACAAAGCCAGCAATATGAGCGAAGCTGCGGTTTATTAACCTGCGAAACACGCGTACGTCCGACAAGCAGCGTAGGCGTACAAGTGAGCAACAATGATAAACGCAAAGAAGTGCACACCTTAATTGATATTAAAATGGGCAAAGGTATAAAGCCAAGCGACAACAGTTTTAGCGCCCAAGACTTAATTGAAAACTTAAGCAAAAAAGCACAAAAGTAAGCTTTTTTGGTAAAAGTGCTTGATATAAGCACTTAGCTTGTTTTAGCTAAGTGCTTTTTTCGTGGTAAAAATCCAGTAACCAGCATAGTGCCCACAATAACAAATAAAGCGCCTAGTAACGTGTTTGGCCCAATTTGTTCGTCTAAAATTAAATGTCCCCAAAAAATGCCAAATAGCGGAATTAAAAACGTGACCGTTAAAGCTGAGGTTGGGCCTATATCTTCAATAAGTTTAAAAAATAAAATATAAGCAAGCGCTGTACACACTACGCCAAGGGCTAAAACGCCAAGCATAACGTTGGTGGTTGGTACTTCACGCATTGGCATAAAAAGTATAAGGGGCAGTACCATAAAACTTGCTGCCCACATTGAGCCGTGTGCGTTATCAAACGGTGCAAGCTTTGGCGCATTTTTTGTGTAATGGGATGCAATGGCATAACAAAATGAAGCGCTTAGCGCTGCTACAATAGCAATAAGTGACTGAGTATTTAGTATAAGATGGTTTTGCCCAACTAAAATTGCCACACCTACTAAACCCAACAGCAAGCCTAAAACCATACTCTTAGTTGGCTTGGTTTTACTCCAGATAATACCCACAACTGCGCCCCAAATAGGCGTTGTAGAATTTAAAATAGATAACGTAGATGCGCTGATAGTTTGCGCGGCATAAGCAAAAAGTAAAAAAGGCAGGGCGGAGTTAAGAGCGCCAATTATAAAAAAGTGCTTTTTGTGTTTAGTAAACGCCAAGCGACGTTTTAAATACAGCGCAACTATAAATAGTGTGAGTGCCGCAAAGCCTACTCTAAATTCTATTAAGACTGCGGGCCCTAAACTAGTGGCGGCCATGCGCATAAATAAAAATGACGCGCCCCAAATTGCAGCTAGGAAAAATAATCGAAGTAAACTTGCTAAGCCCATGATAATATTTTAATTATACGAATAGAGTTATAGAATAACAGGCTTTACGAAGAGTGTAAGCCAGATTCGGTACTCGCATATTAAAAATAATAAAGGACTAGTTATGGTTAGGTATTTACTGGCTACAGCAATTTTGGCTGTGAGTTTATTAAGTGGGTGTGGGTCGACCCCAGTTAATTTATACAGCGATAATACAATGAAGAAAAAAGAATACAACGGTATTAAAGCCTATAAAAACGGGCTGTACGAACAAGCTTTTAATGATTTAAAAGAGCCTGCAGCACTTGGGTATAAAAGCGCACAATACACCCTAGCGTTTATGTTTTTAAAAGGTCAATATTTAGATCAATCAACCAAACTTGGCATGGGGTGGTTAGGTGTAGCTGCAGAAGCTGGCGTTGAAAATTGGTCACATCAATATGATACTTTCTATGCCGCTGCAACATTAGAAGAGAAGCAGCAAATAGATGCAATTGTTGCGCTCTACATTAAGCAGTTTGGTATTAAAGCTCAAAACATGACTTGCCGAAGGTCAACATCAGCTAGAAGAACATTTGGCGAAATTAAAATTGATTGCACTAAACGTGACGGAGCGGTCACTGTGTATGAAGTAGACACAGTTGAATAAAGCTAGTTGTTAACTAGCTTCTTTTCAAAGTCACTTTTCACTATATCGAGCGCTTTTAAGACTTCTTCAGGCTCTACGTTGTGTTGCTCCAGTATCATAATTAAATCAACAGCGAGTTTAATATGCGTTGGCGCTTCCTCAAGAGGGTTGGTCATTTAAATTTTTCTTTTTAGATATTTGACTAATAGCCACATCAATAGCGGTTTGAACACGTTCTTCCATGTGTATGCGTTCAGCTTGTGGTAAATAAAACGCCATATCTACGTCGTAACGAATGTAACGAGGTGGCAGTTGGTTTAACACGGTACAGCAAAAGTCGGCCATAACGTCGTCGTCATATTTTTCGTCTAGTTTTCGTTTTATGATTTCTTCAACAACAATTTTTTCGTAATAGTTATGTATATCGTCGTGTAATCGCATGTTCCTACCGCTTTGTTATGTTCCATTTGAGTAAGTCTATACTAAGGATTGTTATAAATCGATAGCCGCTTTAAATAGTTGTTTATGCACATTGATTAAGCTGTCTAAATTACGTTGGTAACCGCCGCCTAAACCACACATAAGGGGAATGTTATGTTGCTTACAAAAATCAAGAACAAAAAGATCTCGTTCATAAACACCTGTAATAGATACATTTAATAAACCTAGCTCATCTTTTGTGTAAATGTCTGCGCCCGCGTTGTACAGAATAATATCTGGCTGATGGATACTTACACACAGCGCAAGTGCGTGTTGTAATGTGTCGATATACTCATCGTCGCCAGATTTAGCAGGTAAAGAAAAGTCGTAATCAGATTGCTGCTTTAAACGCGGAAAGTTTTGCTCGCAATGAATTGAGCAAGTAATGATATTTTTATGGCTTTGCTGATTAATAATCTGCGCTGTGCCGTCGCCTTGGTGCACGTCGCAATCAAAAATCAGCACAGTTTTAGCTTTATGAGTATTTAATAAGTGTGTGGCCGCTATGGCTAAATCGTTAAATATACAAAAACCACTGCCGTAATCGCTATAGGCATGGTGATAACCACCGCTTAAATTGCAGGTTAGTCCGCTTTTTAAAGCCTCTTCTGCTGCTTGAATACTCCCACCGACAGACAGCAATGTTCGTTCAACTAATTGAGCCGAATAAGGAAAGCCCATCTTTTTTATCGCTTTATCAGATAAGTTCCCAGTTAAAAAATTATTAATATATTGCTCGCTATGACATAAGGCTAATTGCGAGGGGCGTGCCTTGGCGGGCTGCTTGAATGCGGTTGGTAAAAAGCCTAAATGTTCTATTTCGGTTTTAAGCCGTTGATATTTTTGAATTGGAAAGCGGTGCTTTTCGGGCAAAGGCAAATTTGAATAAAGAGGGTGGTAGTATAGCTGCATGGACAAAGCCCTAACGGAGTTGCTGTTTTTCTACTTGTTGTATTTTGTCTTCAGTGGCTGAAATGGCTTTTCTGCATCGACCTAAACGTGCGTGAGTACTTAATATTTCAAGGTTAAGCTTTTGAGCTTTTGCTGGGGATGCATTTTCCATTTGCATTTTACGCTCTTCTATCATCAGCATTAAGCGGCGTTCAAACTCATGGTTTTGTTTTAACTCGTCGTAAAGTTCATGAGAAGACTGCATCACTTTTTTTACAGCTTGCTTATAAACAGCTTGTTTTGGGCGAGGTTTATACCGACTTTTATTTTCTTTTTCCCAAATTGGTGTTGATTTAATGACATTAAATACGGCCTGGACTTGCGATGCAATTCGCTCTAACGCATAGGTATAAGCATGGCGGTGATCGCTCGGTGGTAAGCTTGCTACTTCTTCTTCTATTTCGTTTACGTAATCAACAAGGTTCATGCTTTTAGTTTGAAATACAGCGCGGTCAAATAGGCTAGGCTGTGCTTGCATATAACGGTTTTTAGCAAACAATTTAGCTCTGTCAAATTGCTCAGCTTGTTGCTTAAGCGAAGTAACTTGCTGTTGTAGTTTTTCTAATGCATTCACTTGCATGCTAAAAGTAAGCCTCGTAAATGAGTTTTAATGCTAAAAGTATAACCATGGTATTAAAAACAGGGCGTATAAATTTACTGCCGAACCTAATTGCTGAGTGCGCACCAAACCAGGCTCCTAACATAATAAAAAAGCCCATTGTTATACCAAGCAAAAAGTTTACATGCCCTAAAGCTACAAAGGTTATAAGAGAAATAAAGTTAGACACAAAATTCATAGAGCGGGCTAAACCGCAATTAAGAAGCAGGTTCATTTTATAAAGCATGCCGTTAGACGCGGTCCAAAATGTGCCGGTGCCTGGGCCTGCTAATCCATCAAAAAAACCGAGTGCTAAGCCTTGGACCCACTGCTTTACTTTCATTGCATTGTTGAGTTTTGGTAACTCATCACCTTGTGTGGTGCTCAAATTTCCAAATAAGCTATAGCAGGCAACAATAATAATAATAATTGGTAGCAGCTTATTTAAAAAGTCGATGCTTAAATAATCAACAATAACCGTACCAAGTAGCGCGCCTATTGCGGTTGCAATAATTGATGCCAACCAAAATTTGGGGCTAAAAAGGTTTTTTTTGTAATAGGTAAAACTTGCTGTTAACGAACCAAAGCTCGCAGCGAGTTTATTAGTACCTAATGTTAGGTGCGGTGGTAAACCGGCCGTAAGTAATGCGGGCACGGTTAACATGCCACCGCCACCGGCTATTGCATCTATAAAGCCTGCTGCCAATGCAACAGCACATAAAATTGCCCAAGTTGTCGGGTCGAGTGCGAGTTCAAACATTAATAGTCTATTTGTCTTTTAAATGGTGGTAGGGTGTCGAGCATGGCTTTACCGTAGCGTTTGGTTACTAAACGCCTATCAAGAATAGTAATACAGCCTTCGTCACTCTCTTTTCGCAGCAGTCTACCACAGCTTTGTACCAATTTCTTAGCAGCATCAGGGACTGTAATTGTTAAAAACGGATTACCGCCTTTGCTTTGCACAAATTCTGCTTGCGCTTCCTCTATTGGAGAGGTAGGCACAGCAAAAGGGATTTTTGTGATAATGAGGTTCTCTAAATATTTACCAGGTAAATCAAGACCTTCTGAAAGGCTTTGCGTACCAAATAAAATACTACCTTTACCGCTATCAATATTTTGGCTGTGTTTTTTAAGCAGTGCTTCTCTCGACATCTCACCTTGTACTAATAAGTTAAAACCTTTTGTTCTAAGAAACTTTGCTACATGGTCCATTTGCCAGTACGAGGCAAACAAGACTAAGTTTGCCTTTTTAGTGCTCAAATACTCTGGCAAGGTGGTTGCTAAGTGATCGCTAAAGTCTTTATCGGTAGGTTCAACTTTAGACACAGGAATGCGTAATGTTGCCTGTTTTGGGTAATCAAAGGGCGAGGGAACCTTTATAAATTTAACGCCTTCCTCTTTTGCTAAACCACTTTCATAAGCAAAATGGTCAAACGAACCAAGTGCACTTAATGTAGCAGAACATAAAACAGCGCCGGCGCACTCGTTCCAAAGTTTGTCTTTTAGGTAGTAGCCTACTTCAATGGGGCAGTCGCTTAAAAGGTGGTCATGATGACTTTTATATTCAAGGCGTTTTATCCAACGTGCGTGGGGTATGCCTTCTCCTTTGTTGGCATAACTAAACCATAATTTATTTAGTTGTTCTAAACGATTAATGTAGTGACCGCTTTCAGCAAGAATAGGATCGGCAATATAAGGTTTTATGTCGCCGTCGCTCACATCTTGTGTAAGGGTGTCGTGCATTTTATTTAAACAACGCAGTGCATCTTGTGTGGCTTCGCTTATATCTTTTGCTTTGCTGTGTAGCGATTTGGGTATTTCACCATGTTCGAAACGGTATGTGTCGTCTTTTGAATATTCAAAGTCAGCATTATCAAGAATATCTCTCACTACTTTTAGGTCTTTATTTGCATCGTTTATACTATCGCAAAGCTTAAAATTTTGACCTATGGCTCTTTGTCCTACTAGCACTTTTGCCATTTTTCCACTGAATTTAGTGAGCTTATCGAGCCATTCTATTGTGCCTTTAATGGTTGCTGCAGCAGACGAAAAATCGCGTGTTATATGTGCTAAATGGTGTGCTTCATCAATTACATAAATAGTGTTGTCTGGCTCGGGTAAAATTTTACCACCGCCTAAGTCTAAATCAGCCAGTAGCAAAGAGTGATTAATAACCAGCACATCCATTTGCATGAGTTGTTGGCGAGCTAATTGAAATGGGCAAGTCAAATGCGCTTTCATTTGGCGCTGACAAGCATGCTTGTCACAAGCAATTAAATTCCAAACTCTGTCGGGAATTGTATCTGCCCAGCTATCTCTATCGCCTTGCCATTTTTTATTTACGTAAGCATCGTATAGCCCTTGCAAGCACTTGCTTTCCATATCACTTAGTGGAGAGGTAAGCGTTGGCATAAAGTCCATTTGGGTTTGGCTATCACCATTAACAGCATTATGAAGTTTATGGGCGCAAATATAGCGGTGGCGCCCTTTAACTAAATCAAACTTAAAGTCGAGCCCAGAATGTGTTTTAAAAAAAGGCAGTTCTTTTGCAATTAATTGCTCTTGCAATGCCACTGTAGCCGTAGAAATTACTAGCTTCTTTTTTTGTGCCAATGCTAAAGGCAAGGCTCCCAAACAATAAGCAAGTGATTTACCGGTACCTGTTCCAGCTTCTATGACGCAAATTCGTTGTTTTTTGTGATACTCACCAGCCAATGTTTTTGCAATTTCTGCAACAAGGTAATTTTGACTGCTGCGCGGCCTATAATCATTCAGGTTTTTAGCCACATGCTGATGCACTTGCCTAATAGTTTTTTTTAGAGAGTCAGAAAGCATGGAATGATTTGCCTAAAGTATGTATATAATTACAGTGTGTATATTAAGTGGGATCGTGCATTGACACAAGCAATCTATCAGGGCTTTATTTTATCAAGGCAACAATATTCGTCTAAACATAGTGAGGGGATCACACTATGCTATTGGCTTGCATCCGATCACGGCCCAATTAAAGTTGTTATTGAAAATCAGCAAGCTGTGTTTTTTATCTCACAAGATCAACAGCAACATGCCCAGCAGTTATTAGGTAAAGCACGTATAAGTGTTAATTTTAAAACAATTGAAATGAGTCACTTTAGCGGCAAAGCCTGTGTTGCCTGCTATTTTAATAATACCAGCAGTCTTTATAAGGCACGAACATTATTTGAAAACACCATAACTGTTTACGAGGGTGATATTCGCCATAGCGATCGCTTTTTAATGGAGCGCTTTATTAGAGGTGGTGTTTGGGTTACTGGAGATGTTAGTCAAAAAAATGGCTTTTTACTTATACAAAACGCAAAGTTGAAAGCAAATACAGATTACACGCCCAAGCTTAAGTCGCTGTCATTAGATATTGAATGTGATGGGGAAGGCGTGCTGTTTTCAATTGGTCTTGTTGGTAATGGACTTGACTGCGTTTTAATGATTGGTGAACCACACAATCATAGTGAACAAATCAACATTGACTGGTGTTTGGATGAGCTTGAGTTACTTACAAAATTACATACTTATTTAAGTAGTAATGATCCCGATATTATTATTGGGTGGAATGTAATAGAGTTTGATTTTACAGTACTTAATGCCCGTGCTGAAGCGCTTGGAACTTCCCTTAAATTGGGCAGAGATAGCCAACCAATTAATATCAATACGGGGCACTATACACGCCTTACGTTGCCAGGGAGATGTGTTGTTGATGGAATTGACACTTTAAAAAATGCGACTTACCACTTTGATAATTACTCTTTAGGGAACATTGCCGAAAAAGTATTAGGTGAAGCCAAACTAATTCAATCAGACAACCGGTTAGGCGAAATTATTCGCCAATTTAATGAGGATAAACTGACTCTAGCGGCTTACAACCGCCAAGACTGTATTTTAGTTAATCGTATTTTTACTAAATTAAACTTATATGAATTTGCTATTGTTCGCACACAGCTAACAGGCCTTGAGCTTGAACGAATGGGCGGCTCTGTAGCTGCTTTTACTAATTTGTATTTACCCTTGCTGCACCGCAGTGGTTATGTAGCCCCTAATTTAGGCGACCATGGTTTGTCTTTTGACAGCCCTGGTGGCTACGTGATGGACTCATTGCCTGGGCTTTATAAAAATATTTTGGTTTTAGATTTTAAAAGTTTATACCCCTCTATTATGCGCACTTTTTGTATTGACCCTCTAGGATTAATAAAAGGGTTAAATGCCCCTAATGATGCAATACAAGGCTTTAATAATGCAGTGTTTTCTCGTAGTGAGCATCATTTACCAAAGCTAATTGAATACCTAACTAAAACCCGCCAAAACGCCAAAGACACCAACCAACCAATGTTATCGCAAGCAATTAAAATTATTATGAACAGCTTATATGGTGTACTTGGTTCCAAGGGGTGTCGGTTTTATGATCCTCGTTTATCAAGTTCTATTACACTGCGCGGCCATGAAATTATGCAAACGACGCGTAAATGGATGGAGGAGCTTGGGTACAGTGTTATTTATGGTGATACAGACTCAATTTTTGTAAAAGTGGATGAGAGCTTAACTGCCCAATGCTGCAATAAAATTGGTAATGAATTGATGACTCATATTAATCATCAGTGGGAGCGGCATATAGCGAAGCATTTTAATTTAAAAAGCTATTTAGAAATTGAATTTGAAACCCATTACAGTCCCTTTTTTATGCCTACAATTCGCGATAAAAAAACGGGCTCTAAAAAACGTTACGTTGGTAAAATAGTAAAAGGTGATGAATCTAAAATCGTCTTTAAAGGTATGGAAACCGTGAGAAGTGATTGGACTGAATTTGCCCAAGAGTTTCAAAAAGAGCTATTTGAGGCTTTGTTTGATTCACAGTTTGAAATTGCCCAACTTGACGAAATAGTAAAAGATTATACTAAGCGACTTTTTGCCGGTGAGTTTGATCAAAAACTTGTTTACAAAAAACGCCTTGGTAGAAATTTAAACGATTACGAAAAAAATATTCCACCACATGTACAAGCGGTAAAAAAACACAAGGCAGAACATCCTGACTTTGAAGTAAGGCGCGGGCAAATTATAGAGTATGTTTATGCGATGTCAGGGGCTGAAATTTTTAATGGAAAAAATGTACTTAATTATCAGCTATATTTGCAGCGCCAATTAACGCCAATTTCTAATTCAATTATTGACTCCATAATATCAAGTTCAGAAGAAAAACCTATCAATGGACAGCTTTCACTTATCAACTTTTAGGTTAATAAGTGGCCAGTTATCACGTAAAAGTTAAAATTAATAAACATTTAAATCGAAATTTTTGCATTTCATATTGAATAATTAATAAAAACGAAATATTTAACTTTTATTTTTTTTAATAAAAACAAGTTTTTAGTGGTGTATTTATCCCTGTAATAGCAATTTCTTTTCATATGTAATAATTAAATATTAATGCAACGTTAATTCCTTGTTGACCTTGTTGTTTCACTAGTATTATCATTGGTAACACAATCATGGCGTCTTGTAACAAGTTACGTGCCGCTAGATTGAAAAAATTATAATTAATAAATGTATTCCTGGGAGAATCAAATGTTAAATAGCAAAATCTCAAAAGCAGTTCGCTTAGCGATCGCTTTTGGTGCAGCATCTACAGCTGCGTTTTCAGCAAGTTCTTCTGCTGCAGAAGAAGAATCTGCAGCAAAAGTTGAGCGTATCCAAGTAACTGGTTCACGTATTAAACGTACAGATTTAGAAACAGCGTCACCGGTAACAGTGATTGATTCTGTTCAACTTGAGAATCAAGGTATACAAGACGTTGGGCAATTCCTACAATCTAGCGCTGTGATGTCTGGTTCACCGGCAATGACAACTACAAACAACGGTGGTAACGGTGGGACTTTCGTAGAACTTCGCGGATTAGGTTCGTCTCGAACTTTGGTACTTGTAAACGGTCGACGCCCAGTTTCTTCTGATTTCCAAGGTATCCCAGCTTCAATGATCGACAGAATTGAAGTTCTTAAAGATGGTGCGTCTGCTACTTACGGTGCCGATGCAGTAGCTGGTGTTGTTAACATCATCACTCGTGATGATTTTGAAGGCGTTGAGTTTAAAGCTCAAACTTCTGGTTCTTTTGATGTATCAGAAAATAAACAAGTTGGTTTTAGTTTAGTTGCTGGTAAGAATTTTGATGCTGGTAATATTGTTGTTGGTATAGATTATGTTGATCAATCTGAAGTATATCAAGGCGATGTAGATAAAGTTGATTTCTTCAATTTCCCATGGCAGGTATGGGGCGATGATGCTGAAAAATCTTTCCGTGAGAACGGATTAATTGGTTTGCCAAATGAAAATGCTAACGTAATTGAAGTTGGCTCTGGCTCTATCCCTTGTGGTAACTTTTATCTAGCTAATACAGCTGGTAGTTTTACTAATGATACGTGTGATGGTGGTATCGCTTCTGCAGCTGATATGCGTCCTTATGTGGGTGGTGGAGCAAATAACGACACTTATAACTATGCACCAGTAAACTATCTTCAAACGCCATATAAAAAATTGAACTTCTTTATTGAAGGTGGTTTTGAGATTAATGACGATACTCGTATGTACACTGAAACGCGAATTAACAAGCGTACATCACGTCAAGAGTTAGCTGCAGTTCCATACGATACTCGCTTTGATCCAGCTTACAGTGGTACATATGAGCAATTAGACGCAGATGGTAATACTGTATTAGATGCAGATGGCAATCCTGTAATGATCGCTTTTAATGGTGTTTCGAAAGACAACTATTATAACCCATTTGACAATGACGTAACTCGTTCACGCCGACGCATGCTTGAAGGTGGACGTAGTTTTGAGCAAGACATCGTTAGATTCCAACAAGTTTTAGGGCTTGAAGGTGACTTTGGTGATGGTTGGTATTATGACGTAAATTACAACTACGGTTATAGCCAAACAATCAGTACTGATTTTGGTCAACTTTATGGGCCAAATTTAGCTAAAGCAATGGGTCCATCTTTCCAAGATGATGCTGGTAATATCGTTTGTGGAACCGAAGCTTCTCCAATTGCTGACTGTGTTTCTATGAACGTATTTGGCGGCCCAGGTTCTGTAACTCAAGAAATGCTTGACTACGTTACTTCACCGTTAGTTGATTCATCAAATTACACCATACAAACTCTAACTGGGTTTTTGGGCGGCGACTTCTTTGAATTACCAGCAGGTGTAGTTTCAGGTGGTTTTGGTTACGAATACCGTAAAGAAGAGTTAGAGAGCCAAGTCGATTCTGGTAAGTTTATGGGTGAAGTAACAGGTAATAAGAGTAAAGGTACAATTGGTGACTTCTATGTACATAGTTTATTTGCTGAATTCCGTATCCCATTACTAGAAGACTTACCTTTCGCTGAGCGTGTAGAAATGCCAATTGGCGTGCGTTACGATGACTTTAGTGCTTTTGATTCATCAACAACTTACCAGCTAGGTCTTGAGTGGAAAGCTAATGATGATCTTTTACTTCGTGCAACGTACGGGACAGTATTTAGAGCACCAGGCATCTCTTCTCTATACGGACCACAAAATGATTCATTCCCATCAGCTACAGATCCATGTAGCACATCTAACTGGGCATCATTAACATCTACGCAGCAAGGTTACTGTACTGCCGATGGTGTTCCTGCTGGCGGTAGTAACAACCTTGACTCTCAGCAGTTAGCGAAAGTGGGCGGTAATGAAGAATTACAGCCTGAAGAGGGTGATACTTTTACATTAGGTTTAGCATGGTCTCCTGAGTTCATTGAAGGCCTTGGTATCACTGTAGATTACTGGTCAATTGAGCTTGAAGAAGTTATTGATTCAGTAGGTGCATCTGATTCTTTAAGAGGTTGTTACTTAGGTGGAATCGAGTCTTTATGTTCTAATGTTGAACGTACAAACGGCGAGATATCTCTTCTTAGCGCTCAGGCGACTAACTTAAGCCGTATGACAGCTAAAGGTATTGACTTCGAAGCTAGCTATTCATTTGAAGCTTTAAACGGTTCTTGGAGTTCGGTCTTAAGCTGGACACACTTCTTAGAGCGTGAAAACCAAGTTTATGACTCAGCTGATTTCGCTTTCAAAATGAGAGACTTAAATGGTCGCTTTGAAAATGATACAACGTACGCTACAGATAAAGTTAATTTAAATGTTTCTTACACTTTGGATAACTTAAATTTAGCTTACAGCATGAACTACATTGGCGGGACCGAGTATGAAGACCTTCTTTACTGGGGTACTACGGCTGTTAACCCGGATGACGAAAATAGTCCACTAGTTCAGTATGGTGTAGATTCTTACATGTACCATGACCTAACAGCCACATATAACTTTGAGTCTAAAACTACAATTTCAGTTGGTATCACCAACCTTACTGATGAGTTACCTCCATACATTGAGCCTGCTTTCAATGGTAACACTGATGAAAGTAACTACAGACTGTTTGGCCGTAGCTGGTTCATGAGATTTTCTCAAAGCTTCTAAGCCAAAACTTAGTTAAGTTTATACTATTTAAAACCCTGCGAATTTAAGCAGGGTTTTTTCATTTAAATGCGGTTTGTAGTTTCAGACTCCAAGGGGTCAAATTCAAAAGTTTACTTTATCAAGAGTGTGAACCATCATTGTTTAAATGATTTTTAATAGAGAGAATACAATTTTTGCCTTATTGTGTGATCGTTACAACTTAGATAATTTTAAATTAAAGAGATATAGATGAAAGAAGTTCGAGCTTTTATAAAGACTGCATCCTTAACTGAACTTGAAAAAGCACAACAATTAGTTACTGATGCAATTTCAAAATATACCCAACAGCAAAAAGCAAAACAGGAAGTTTTGGATCTTTTAAAAGAAAAAGGACTTACGTTAGAAGATTTACAAGATATTACCTCAGATAAACGTACTAAAGTTGCGCCTAAGTACCGAATGGAACTAAATGGTGAAGTAATAGAGTGGACCGGCCGGGGTCGTCGTCCCAAAGCGTTTGAAGGCGTTGAGCTT
Source organism: Pseudoalteromonas sp. BSi20480 (assembly GCF_000241365.1). Classification (NCBI taxonomy): domain Bacteria; kingdom Pseudomonadati; phylum Pseudomonadota; class Gammaproteobacteria; order Alteromonadales; family Pseudoalteromonadaceae; genus Pseudoalteromonas; species Pseudoalteromonas sp. BSi20480. The sequence goes on from NZ_BADX01000075.1 coordinate 52,758, forward strand.
GAAAAGTATTTAGCTAAATAATTATATTAGTGGTTAGAAATTAGTTTTTGAATACCTAATAAGTTAATTAGGTATTCAAATGACTTTTCAGTAACTATAACCCTTTCTCATTCCTTAGTCCCTTGGTTTGATACCACTTCTGCTAACAAAGTTATACTGATCGTAGCTTATAACTTAATAGTAATCTAATAAGCCGCTTATTCCTAAAACGGCGATTAACGTTTCGGTACGCGAGTACCATTAAGTATTCAATCATCGAACATTTCTAAGCTTTTTAGCACTTCATTATTTATAACTTATAAAAGCTACACCTTAACGCAATCTGTGTTGATAAGTTTGTAAACTTGTGGTTAATATATAGATTCAAAACAGGTACTAATGTTAATTTATTTGTTTTGAATCAAAATAATTAAAATACAAACAGGGATTTCAATATGATAAATAATAAAGTTTCAAAAGCAGTTCGCTTAGCGATTGCTTTTGGTGCGGCATCAACAGCTGCTTTTTCAGTAAACTCATTTGCTGAAGAGCAAGAAGGAGCCGAAAAAGTAGAGCGAATTGAAGTGACAGGCTCTCGTATTTTACGTGAGGGGGCAATAGCACCTTCACCAGTTACAGTTATTACAGGTGAAGATCTAGTTAGTACTGGTGCAATGAATATTGGTGAAGTTTTAAATAAATTACCAGCATTAGCTACCACATACTCGCTTGCTAACTCAGGTCGTTTTATAGGCACGGCTGGTATCAGCTTACTTGACTTACGGGGAATGGGCAGCTCTCGTACCCTAGTATTGGTAGATGGTAAGCGTCATGTTGCTAGTGCGCCTGGTACATCATCAGTAGATACCAATACAATACCTAGCGCTTGGATTGAAAAAGTAGAAATAATTACAGGTGGTGCTTCTGCTGTTTATGGCGCAGATGCTGTAACTGGCGTTGTTAACTTTATATTGAAAAAAGATGTTACAGGTTTTAACGCAACCGCTACAAAGGGTTATGCAGATAATAGTAAATATCAAAATGAGAAATTTACATTATCATATGGCACAGATTTTAACGAAGGCCGTGGTAATGCTGCATTTTCAGTCGAATATAATGCCCAGGACTCATTGAATGCGCTTGATAATCCATGGACGGCAACGTCATATGCATCTTTACCTTATGATGTGGTTACAGGTCAAACTCGACCAGATGACCAAATTGATAGTGAGGACTATCCTGATAAATTTCTATTACCAAACGCAGGTTATTACCTAATATCAAACCAAGGCACAGTGTGGAATCCATTCACTGGTGGCATAATGGGTAAGTTTAATGGTGATAGTACACTTGGTGATGTTTACACTGGACCTATTGCGGATGGTTCCTTTTGTGCAAGCCCTGGTTGTGATTATATTAATTTAAGACAATATTCAGAAATTCAACCAAAATTTGATCGTGTAAACTTTAACTTTAAAACGAATTATGATGTTACGGATGAACTGAACGTTTATTTTCAAGCAAAATACTCTAAAACTGAGGGTGAAAATGTTGGACAGCCGTTTTTCCGTTTTTACAGTGGTGCCAACTTAATTCAACGAGACAATGCATTCTTAACACCAGATGTTGCTCAGTTAATGGACGACAACGACTTACCCTTTATTGGTGTTAACAAAATGTTTAATGATATTGGTCGTCGTCTAGAAGAAAACACTCGTGAAACAACGCGCTTTGTAGCTGGTATTCAAGGCGAAATCAGTGAAGACTGGTCTATGGATATTTCACTCGTACATGGTAAATCAGAAATTGAGCGTATTAACGGTGCTAACGTTATTATGGCAAATTATGCTAATGCTATAGATGCTGTATTTGATGATAGCGGAAGTATTGTTTGTCGTGATGAAGCAGCCCGTGAAGATGGCTGTGTAGCTGCGAATATAATGGGTGACGGCGCTATTAGCCAAGAAGCGATTGACTATGTAACAACGACTTCAATTGGTACGTCTGAAATTAAACAAACCGTGTTCAATGCAACATTTAGCAACTCTGCTATTTTTGAGCTACCTGCGGGTATGGTTGGATTTGCTGGCGGTGTTGAATACCGAGATGAAACAAGTGTTACTATTGAAGATGCCTTTGCTAAAACAGGTGCAACATTCTTTAATGCGCTCGGTGAGACTGATGGTGGATATGATGTAACTGAAGCATTTTTTGAATTATCAGTTCCGCTTATTGAAGATGTATTTTTAATTGATACCTTAGTATTTGATACAGCAGTTCGTTATGCTGATTACTCAACAATTGGTGATACAACAAGCTGGAAGTTAGGACTTGATTGGACTGTTACACCAGAGCTTCGTGCTAGGTTTACATTGTCAGAAGCTATGCGAGCGCCAAATATTGATGAGTTATTCTCCGGTCAAAGCCAGTCTTTCGCAGGTGTTGACGATAGTTGTAAGGTCTCAGAGCTTGCTCAATTAAGCGATTCAGGTCGTGCTATCCGAGAGCAAAACTGTGCTGCATTAGGCGTTCCAGCAGATTTTGATTCAAACTACGATAGCGCAACGCTTGAAACTTTAGTGGGTGGTAACCCTGATCTTCAACCTGAAGAGTCTAGATCAATCACTGCAGGTATTGTTTATCAACCTGAGTGGTTAGAGGGTTTCAGTGTAACAGCTGATTACTGGGAAATTGATATTGATGACACAATTAGCGGTATCGGCTTTCAAACAATTATAGACCGTTGTGTTGATTCACCAACAGGTATTGATAATCAGTTTTGTGGTCTGATTACTCGTGATCCAAATACAAGTGAAATTACGCTTCTTAAAGGGTTTGCATTGAACATTGCTCGAAGCCTAAATTCTGGTGTCGATTTTGAGTTTGGTTATGATTTTGATGCGCTAGGCGGAAGTTTTGGTACTAGTTTTATTGGTACTTACTTAATTGAAGCAAAAGACTTCCCGTTCTCTGCAGAGCCTGAAAATTATACTGATTATGAAGGTGTGTTAGGTGATGAAACATGGCAAGGTAGTATCTCAGTTGATTATACATACGAAAATCTTGTATTAGATTTTAGTACTCGCTTTATTAACGGTGTTGAGTTGTACGATCATAAGTCTATCGAGACAAATCCAAATCCATCTAACCAGATGCGTTACGGTTCTTACTTTATAACTGATGCATCAGTTGCTTATAAGTTTGATAGTGGAGTTGGCTTTAAGTTAGGTGTTGATAACCTATTTAATCGTGGCTTACCTGGTAGCACTACCGGTACAGGTGCAGGATCGGCAATTTACGACAATATTGGTCGATTTGCTTACCTACAAGCTTCTTATAAGTTCTAAGTTTAATGTTTTGATGCATAAACTGAACGTATAAAAAGCAATTACATTTTAAAGTAATTACAAGCCCTCTTAGTTTTTATTAAGGGGGCTTTTTATATTAAGGTACAATAGTAAATATATAATATGAACTCTTACACTTATGAGCTATAAACTTAGACCCTATCAGCAAGAGGCGGTTGAACGCACCGTTGTTCACTTTAGAAAAACGAATGATCCTGCAGTTATTGTGTTGCCAACAGGTGCAGGTAAAAGCCTTGTCATTGCTGAGCTTGCCCGTATAGCTAAACAAAAAATATTGGTCCTTGCTCATGTTAAAGAACTTGTAGAGCAAAATTCACAAAAATATAAAAGTTTTGGTTTAGAGGCGAGTATATTTTCCGCAGGTTTAAAAGAAAAATCTTTAACCCATCAAGTCACTTTTGCTAGTGTGCAGTCACTTTCACGTAATTTGGATAAACTCAATGAGCATTATTCTTTACTTATTATTGATGAATGCCACAGAGTAAATGGTGATAAAAAAAGCCAATACGGCAAAGTTATAAGTGCATTACAAGCGTACAACCCGCATTTAAAAGTATTGGGTTTAACGGCTACGCCTTATCGTTTAGGCATGGGGTGGATATACCATCACCATTATCATGGTTTTGTTAAAGGGACGACAGAAAGCCCATTTAAACGTTGTATATTTGAATTGCCGCTTAGGTACATGATTAAAAATAACTACTTAACCCCACCAAATGAAGTTGATGCTGCCATTAACCACTATGATTTTTCGTCTCTAGAGACGAATGCGTTTGGCCAATACACTGCCGATGATATGAACGCGCTTTTAAAAAGTAACGAGCGAGCAACTCAGGCTATTCTTAAACAAGTGATTGCATATAGCGAGCAGCGCAAAGGTGTAATGGTTTTTGCGGCAACAGTTATGCATGCCCAAGAAATATTAAGCTACTTACCAACAGCCCAAAGCGCGCTAATTACAGGCGATACGCCTAATATTGAACGCGATAAAATCATTTCTGCGTTTAAAAGTAAAACGTTAAAGTATTTGGTTAATGTTTCTGTGTTAACAACCGGCTTTGATGCGCCACATGTAGATTTTATTGCCATCTTGCGTCCTACAGAGTCTGTAAGCTTATACCAACAAATTGTAGGTCGGGGCTTACGATTATCAGAATCTAAAACCGATTGCTTAGTGATTGATTATGCCGGAAATGGTTTTAATTTATTTCACCCTGAAGTAGGGGATAAAAAAGGCGACAGCGATAATGAACCTGTACAAGTACTTTGTCCAGGTTGTGGGTTTGCTAATATATTTTGGGGTAAAACGAACTCTGCTGGCAAAGTTGTTGAGCATTTTGGTAGACGTTGCCAAGGGGTATTAGAAGACGATGAAGGTAGCAAAGAGCAGTGCGATTATCGTTTTAGATTTAAAGAGTGTGAGGAATGTGGTGCGCAAAACGATATTGCTGCTCGAAAATGCCACGACTGCGGCGCTATAATGGCTGATCCTGACGACAAGTTGCGTAATGCGCTAAACTTAAAAGATGCATTAGTGCTTCGTTGTAGTGGGCTAACAGTAACTCAACTTAAAGACGAGCTAATCAAAGTTACTTATTTTGACGAAAACGGCACTAGTTGTGATGAAGTTTATAACTTTGCCAGTAAAGGCGGTCAGTTTATCTTTAATAAACAATTTGGCAAACGGCTTGCGCATGGACAAAAACCAACAGACTTTAAAGCAGCAGAACAGGTAATTAAAGCGCAGTTCGACTTGGTGCCCCCTGACTTTGTGATTGCGCGAAAAAGTAAAAAATATGGTTGGAAAGTAGCAGATAAGCTATTTGATTATAAGGGGAGTTTTAGAAAGGCAAATCAGTTAAGTCGTTAAACTTAACTGATTTTTAATATATTAAGCGGCGTCTTCGTCCATTAATCCCCAGCCGTCACCGTAACCGTTATAGCCATTCGCTATACTTTCTAGGTACTGTTCAGCTTGGCCCAGTAATGTGTGCTCTGGTACCATTTGTACATGAGTGATTACTTCCCAAACGCCAGTGTCTTTGCATTTTTCGACGTCGGCGGTTTGTACTAATGCATCAGAAACAATGTCTTTAGCAAACTTATCAGCATCGGCTTGTTGCTCAAATAAAATGAAAAAGTCGATTTGCTGCATTTTGCTTAAATCGACGCCTGCAGCGGCTATTTCGGCTAACAGTTGGCCGTTTTCGTCATCTGGAAATTGCATTAAAAACTCATCTAAAAATAATTTTGTGTTCGTTGGCACTATTGTAACTAAAATATTGTCTTAACGCGTACTAATTTTATCTTCTTCACATTTCATATTTAAACTGAGTTTGTCATTAAGTTAATGTGTTGCTCATTATGGCTATGTTAATATGCGCCACATTAGCTCATTTTAAGTAGTATATAAGAGTAAGGATATTTGCTTGTTTATTAAGTTTTTACGTTGCATGTGCATTGCCACTGTTTTTATGGCTGCAAATTCCTATGCGGTAGAAAAAGTGATCGAAGACTACAAAATTAAAGGCATAAATGGTGATTTAGAAAAAAACGTAGCGCTTTACTTAAAGCAGCTTACAGGTGAAAAACCAACGAGAACCCTTCAACGTTATGCTAAAAGTCAGGTACAAAACAGCATAAAAGCACTGGGTTACTACAGCCCAACAGTTGAGGTTGAATTTGATAAAGACGATAGTGAACTCGTTGTAAAAATTGAGCGTGGTCCTGCAACACGGATAGACGCCATTAACATTACATTAAATGGTGAAGGGAAGAACGATAAACAATTACAAACCCTTATTAAAAATACCAATTTAAAACAGGGTGATGTTCTAAACCATGGTGACTATGAATCAGCGTATAAAAAAATAGAATCTATGCTTTTGGAGCTTGGCTATTTTGATGCTAAATGGCCTGCCCGCAAATTAGAAGTTTCAATTAAAAAAAATAGTGCCGTTGTCACGTTTGTGATTAACACCGGTGTGCGTTATCAATATGGCAGTATCGAAATTACCAGTGATACGCCAGCTGAAAAATATATTCGTTCTTTGTCACCATTTACTCAGGGACAACCTTATAAATCAACTTACATAGCCGACTATAACCTTGAGCTTTCGAGCACACCTTATTTTGCTAGTGTGCGTGTTTATGCTGATATTACAGCGCGCAAAAACGCCCAACTTCCTATCAAAGTTGAGGTTGTACCTAAACCTGCAAATAGCTTTGAAATTGGCGGCGGTGTGTCTGAAAGTGAGCCTAGGTTTCGTTTTAAGTGGAGTAAACCTTGGATCACAGAGGATGGCCATTATCTCGATACAAATATGAATATAGCCGAAAAGCAACAAGATCTCTCTATGGCATACACCGTTCCTGTAGACGACCCTAATGATGATTTATGGCGTTTTTCTGTAGGTTATAAATTAGAAGACGAACTTGCAGATGATGTCTACAGCGAGATATTAACCGCACAATTACAAAGGCAGTGGCTTACTGAGGAAAATTGGGTAAGAACAGCGTTTTTACGTAGAGACCAAGAGACGTATCGTCTGGGCGATGATCCAGAAGAGTCGACTGAAATGTTAATGCCCGGGATTAGTTATGCTCGCAAAAGTTTAAAAGGGGGAACGACTCCTTATTGGGGCGAGCAATGGCTTATATCAGCAGAGTTTGGCCTAGATGATGCGCTTTCCAGTACGAATTTGTTGAGGGTTCAATTACAGCATGCATGGCTTCGTACATACCTTAATAAGCATTTAGTTTTTCTTAAGGCAAACATTGGCGCAATGCTAGTTGATGACATAAATAATGTACCGTATTCACTGCGGTTTTATGCCGGCGGTGATCAAAGCGTTCGTGGTTTTGCTTATCAGTCAATTTCGCCAGAAAATGATGATGGTGAACTAATAGGGGGTAAATATTTGCTTGCTGGCACTATGGAGTACAACTATCAGTTTGCTCAAAATTGGCGTGCAGCATTATTTGTTGATGGTGGTACTGCTACGAATGATTTTTCAGATGAATTTGAAGTGGGTGCTGGTTTTGGTTTTCGATATTTAACGCCTGTGGGCCCTGTACGAATAGATCACGCTTGGGGCTTAACTAAAGATAGCAAAAGTACCCGTTTGAGTATTACCATAGGGCCAGAAATTTAATGTCAATATTAAAAAAATAACAGCCACAGTAAGTGCAATTTTAGTTTCGCTAATTATTAGCGTATTTTGTTTATTATTTACTGCACCCGGTAATCAATTTATTGCCTATACGGCAAATAAAGTTGTTGATGGATTACACATAGAAATTAAAGATGGTCGCTTTATTTATAACGATGCGTTTAATGTTCGTTTTAAAAATAATGGTTTAGATTTTAATGCTCAGCAATTAAAGATCGATTTATTTTGGTGGCAGTGTGATGGTATCTGTGTTGATAATTTAAGCGCTAAATCTATTAAATTAACCTTGCCAAAAGCAGTTGAGGCAGAAGATGAAACACCCTCTGAGCCCCTTGAAAAAATTACTTTACCTTTTAATGTTTCAATAAAAAATATAGCGGTTAATGAGTTTACATTAAACCACCCTAGTGCAGATGTGAGCGTTAATAACTTTAAACTATCAGCTAAAGCTGAAGGTTCAAAACTCACAGTAAAAAGCTTAAATATCCCGAGTATACTTGTTGCTTTAAAAGAGCAAGAACAACCTGCCAAGGCGCAAACTGCTCAAAGCAACAAAGCTGCACTTACGCAATTACCAGCACTTCCTGATATTAAATTTACATCACCCATTGATTTAGCCATTGAAGCCCTTGATATCGCAAAGGTAACAATTGAGCAGGGCGATGCGCAGCATAATATCGAAAACATTTCGCTGCAATTAAGTGTAGAAGATGCCGTGATTAATTTGCAGTCGCTTTCAGCTACCTATGAGCAGTGGCAGCTTAATACCCAATTAGATGCAGAGCTTTTAGGTAACTTGCCTGTAAAAGGCTTAGTGACTTTAAAAAGTGATGAGCACCAAGCAAACTTAGAGTTAAACGGTGATTTAGCTGACTTAACTATACATTTAGAAACGAGTGGCCAATATCCGCTCACGTTAACAGCGAATGCTAATTTAAAGCAAAAAAATTACCCATTTGAGCTAAGCGGTAACATTAAGCAATGGCTTATTGATGCGCAGAGTAACGAACTAAAAGTTAAAAATGTAAGCCTTAATGCAAATGGTAATGCCGATGACTACCAACTCAATTTGCAGGCAAACAGCCAATTAGGTGCTTATCCGGCTGTTAATCTTAATACTCAGCTAACAGGCGGTTTAACTCAAGCTGCGCTTAAAACATTAAGTATTAAGGCCAATGAAAGTAGTTCGATTATAAAAGCTAATGTTGATTGGCAACAGGGCATTAAAGCGAGTTTTAACGGCTCGCTTTCAAACCTAAAATCGCAGTATTTTACGGATGCTGTAACCAGCGATATTTCAGGGCAATTTAAAGGTTCATTTAATGCTGCAGAAGGCTCGTGGCAACTACAAATGGATGATACTAAGTTAATCGGATTACTAAACGAGGTACCCCTTGAGTTTGCGTCAAACTTTCAGCTTGATGATGCATTAAAAGCCAATATTGATAGCCTTTATTTAAGTAGCGGCACTAATAAATTAGTACTCAGTGGGCAAGTTAATGATAGCTGGAAAGTTGACGGTAAAATAACACTTAAAAGTAATAAAGAGGCAAATATGCCATTTATTGCCGATGGCAACGCCGATTTAAAAGTAAGAGGGCAGAGGCTAACACCTTCTGTCGATTTAGCGTTAATACTTGATAGCTTCATTTTTAATGAAATCAATATAAATAAACTGACGGTAAAAGGGCAGTTAGATACAGCCGCTGATTGGCAAACTGACGTATCGTTGAGTGTTGGCTCGGCGCTTGTGGCTGGTGAGCAAATTAATAGTGTAAAAGTTGATATTAGCGGCGATAAAACAGATCACCAACTTACAGCATCTGTAGATGCCGAGCAGGGCAGTGCAGAGCTTGAAGTAAATGGCAAAATTAATAACGCTACCTGGAATGGTGAGTTTAGTAATGTAAGGCTAAGCGATAAAAAGTTAAGCTTTAGCAACACTAAAAATATTGCCGTTATGTTTAATTCTCAAAACGGTAATTTTAATGTAAGTGCGCACTGCTGGGCTTCTCAGCAAAGCGAGCTTTGTATAGACACGCTAGCTCAATCTAAAGAGTTAGGCCAGTTAAATGCTAAGTTAAACAATTTAGCGCTTGAAGAGCTTAAACACTTTTTACCCGATAACATTCGCACCCGTGGTGATGTAAAAGGTAATGTGGCGCTCAATTGGAATGCAGGCGCTCTTAAAACATTACGGGCAAGTTTAAATGCAAGTGACTTGACCACTGTTTTAACCTCAGAAGAAGATCGCTTTAAATTACCTATAGAAACACTCAGTATTAGTGCTTTTTCAGACTCTCAAAAAGGGCAGCTTGAAGCAAAAATAGAGTCAAGCGTACTAGGTAAAATTGATACATACATTAATATTGACGACATACAAAATACGCAGGCGCTTAATGGCACTATTAATATTGATAAAATATTACTTTCGGACTTACAACCCTTTATTGAAACTCTTGAGCAATTAAAAGGTGATATTAGCGGTAAGGTCGCACTTGCGGGTACGTTAAAAGATCCACTATTAAATGGTGAGCTTAACGTAAACGATATAAACCTTGAGGGTGAACAGCTTCCTATTGCGCTACAAAAATCAAATATAAACATATTATTTGATAAAACGACCGCCACAATAGAGGGCAATTTAAACGACAATCAAGGTGGCAATGTAAAGCTAAACGGTGATGTTGATTGGCAAGGTGAACAACCTGAAGTAAATGTAAATGTGCAAGGCGAGCAGTTTTTTGTACGCGCACAACAAGGCGTTACTTTTAAAATATCGCCAGATTTAAAAATAGGGTTAGCTAATAATGCACTTAAATTAGCGGGTGAAGTAGTTGTACCTTATGGTCGTATTACGATTGAAGAGCTTCCAGAAGGCGCTGTGCAGGTTAGTGACGATGAAATTATTGTTGATCAAAAAACTGAAACCAACGAAAAGGTACCATTTGACTACGACATAGACTTAAATGTGATCGTTAAAAATGACGTTAAAGTAGAGTCGTTCGGATTAGAGTCTAAAGTGGCTGGTGATTTAGCGATTAAAATGAGTCAAGGTGTTCCAATTATTGCAACGGGTGAGCTTAATTTAATAAATGGCACTTATTTAGCATTTGGCCAAGATTTAATTATAAGAACTGGCCAAGTGGGCTTTAGTGGCTCCATCGAACATCCCTATTTGAATATTAAAGCAATCAGAAACCCAGCTAATACAGCAAATGGTGTTATAGCTGGTGTTACGCTTACGGGAAATGTTAAAGAACCCACTCTAAAGCTGTTTTCTGAGCCTGCAATGGATCAGGCGCAAACCTTAGCATACTTACTCAATGGACAGCCGTTAGGAGAGGGGGAGGGAGCATCAAGCAACGCTATGCTTGCCCAGTTATTACTTTCTCAAGGGGTTAGTAGAAGTGAAGGGGTTGTGTCAAAGGTAGGTGAAACGTTTGGTCTTTCTGATGTTAGCTTAAGTTCGTCAGGAAGTGGTGATAGCACTAAGGTAGAAATTTCAGGCTACGTTGCGCCTAGCTTGCAAGTTAAATACAGCGTTGGGGTATTCGAGTCACTTAGTGAAGTGGCCATTCGTTACCAGTTGTTGTCGCAACTCTATATAGAGGTAACCAGTGGTTTATACCAAAATGTTGATGTGCTCTATAAATTTGATTGGGACTGAACTATAAGCTCTAGAGCCTGATGAACTGTCAGGTTGAATTTGCAGCAGCCTGTTTGGTATTTGGGCAAGGAAGAGCCTATGTTTTATGGTTATCACCTATAAATTGGCGATAACCTCGCATTAATGTCAAACAGACCCTAGGCAAGTTAGATTGCTTAAAGCTACTTTTAAATAATAAAAATAAAAGGTTGAATATGAAAACACGTTGTTCAATTTATGTAATGGCACTTTTGTTGAGCGGCTGCGCGACAACAACGAACAATAAATCCGTAATAAATATACAAACACCACTTAGTGCCAATGATGTAATAAAAAATGCAACTGCAGATGAGTGGCAAGTAGTCGATCCTCAAAATATTTTAAAAATAACCTTACCTACTGGTTCGGCTTACATAGCATTAAATCCGCAACTAGCTCCAAAACACACGCAACATATTAAAACGTTGGCGCAAGAAGGCTTTTATAAAAACACCCGTGTCTATCGTTTTGTAGAAGGGTTTGTAGCACAAGGCGGCGACAGCTCGGGTAAAAAAGAAATAAAAACAGCGAATAAAACCGTACCTGCAGAGTTTTATTTACCAACATCGCAACCATTAAAAATTACCGAGTTAAAAGGCGATGGATACGCGCCTGTTACGGGGTTTTTAAATGGTTTTGCTGTTGCGCAAAACCAAACACAGACTCAAACATGGCAAGTGCATTGCAATGGTGTATTTGCAATGGCACGCGCTAATGATATAAACAGCGCAAGTACTGAGTTTTTTGTCACTATTGGGCAAGGCCCTCGTTACCTTGATAAAAACATTACCGTGTTTGGAAGAGTACTCGAGGGTATGGAACACTTTAATCGTTTGCAGCGTTTACCCACTGAGGGACTGGCGTTTAATCCAATAACGAATATTGAAGTGTTGGCTGATGTTAATAGCGATGCAACAGTATTCAAGGTAATGAAGACAAATTCAGCATCGTTCAAGCAACTGATAGATGCACGTAAAAGCCGAACGGAACCCTGGTTTGTCCAATCGTATAATTACGTTGATGTATGTGGTATGCCTATCCCAACAAAGCGCGTTATTTAAATATTAAAAAAGGAGCTGAGGCTCCTTTTTAATGTTTATGTTTGAGTGTTTAACGTATTTACTGACGATTAATCTTAACGGCAAACGGTGTTTCGTTATAATGCGTAGAACGGTATGGGTTTATGTCTAATCCGCCTCGGCGTGTATAACGTGCATACACTTCAAGCTCTTTAATGTTGAGTTGCGTGGTTAAGTCACTATAAATGCGCTCTACACATTGCTCATGAAACTCGTTATGTGTTCTAAACGATATTAAATAACGTAGTAGCGATTCACGGCATATCTTCTCGCCCGTGTATCTTATAATAATGCTCGCCCAATCTGGTTGAGACGTTATTAAGCAATTAGATTTTAGCAAATGGCTATTGAGTGTTTCGGTTACTATTTCATCGCTATGTGCTTTAAGTGAATAGGCATCAATATCATAGTTATCAATTTCAATATCTAAATCATCAATGCATTCCCCAGGCAGTGCAGTACAGGGTAAACAGTTAAAATCGTCCGCTTTGTATAGGGTTACTTGTACCGGACTATTAACTGCGCCTGATAAGTCATCGATTAAATGTTGCTTAACTGTGTTTATGCTCTCAAAACGAGTTTGATTAAAGCTGTTTAAATAAAGCTTAAACGATTTAGACTCAATAATGTGGCTGCTTTGGCATGCAAAAGTAAATAAGGCGACAGCCACTTGCGGTTTACCTTTGGCGTTTAACCACGAAAGTTCGTAACCTGTCCAAATATCTTGGCCTTTAAATGGCAATTCGGCTTCATCAATATTTAAAGCATCACGATTTAGCTTGCGCGCAATTGGGAAAAGCAAGCTTGGCGTATAGTCGTCTACATACTCAGTAGATTGTCCTAATACACTGCCTTTAAGGTCTGGAGAGTTGCTGTAATCTGTCATGTTTGCTCTTAAATAGTTACAATGTGCGCATTATATCTAATTTAATTGAGTTTCACAGTATGTCTGTAGCATTGCTTTTAGAACAACTTCACCATCAATTTAGCGAAAATACCCTCAAAAACACTGCTAAGTACCCACTTATAGCACACGATGAACAATGGCCGAGTCCGTGTGAGCTAGGCGAGGTTGACGAGCAAGGAAATATTCAATGGCAAGGCGTACGTCAGCAGCCAGCAGGCTCATTAAACAATTTAGCTAAGGCATTAGAGCTTGAGTTTCCAACAGCGTTAAGCGAACTTTATGGGCACATGTACGGTGGTAGCGTATTGGCAATTATTGACGGACATCAAATTGAACTGTTGCAAGCATGGAATAGCGACGACTTCGATATGCTTCAACAAAACATCACTGGTCATGTTTTAATGAAACGAAAGCTAAAACAACCCGAAACTGTGTTTATTGGTTTAACAGATAAAGAAGATTTACTGGTCAGTGTGTTAATTCATACCGGAGAGGTGTGTCTTGAGCACGTCGGTAAAAAAACGCACCATGTACTTGCACCAAATATAGAGTCGTTTTTAAAAGCGCTTGAAGTATAAAACGTCATTAATAAATCAGCTTAGCAAGATCGCTGAGCTGATTTTAAAAAGTCATTAGAGAGGCTATTGAAAATCCCACGACACATTAGAGACTAAACCACACGGTTCACACCTAAAATCAAATAGCCCAAACCAAGGTTCATCTAGTTTCCAATCGCTATTACAGCTTGGACATTTACGCTCAAGCTCAGAGGCTTTATCCACACCACCAACTCGATATAAGTAGTAGTAAACCGGTTTTTTAGTTAAAAAACTAATGCGTTTGGTGATGTCTTTTCCGCGGCGATATAAATCACTTTTAGTACTGGATATTTCCTCAAGGGCAGGAAACTCACAGCGTGTTGCGCCATTAATTTGTATTTGATCGCATGCTTGCCAATCTTCTTGCCACTTAATTAGCGTTTTGTAATCACCATTGGCAATAGCAGGGATGCGAAATAGAGGCACAGGTAAAAAGTCGTCGCCACAATAAAGAGGGCTACAGGTATGCACATAAGTAGTATATAAAATGTAACTTGACGGCTCAGTGCAGCAATCCGCTCCATTAGAGTGAATATCTTGGCCAATCACTTTTACTTTGGGAGCCAATAAACCAGCGTTATGGAGTTTTTCAATGCTGTGTTTAACAAAAGGGCTATTATTTAGTGGATGCATAGCGTCTTCAGTTGGGCACATAACACGGGTTATGAAAAAGCCGTCTTTTAAAACGGTGGGGAACTCTTCCCCCATTATTTGGCCATTAAAGCGAAGCGCATTTACTAAGCGGTTTATGGCTTGTTCGGCTTGTTCTAGGGTGGTGTCTTGGTAGCAATCAAATGTTAAATCAACAACAAACATTTATGGTCTCAAATTATTTTTGTTCTAGCAGTGCAAGTAATTGATCAAGTTTTTGCTCAATTCTGTCTAGTTGGCTTGCTTTTAGCTCAGCGTTTTCTGGCTGCTGGGAAGTTTTAATAAAGTTATTTATAGAATCCGGGTTATTTTTGTATTGGCTCACAGCTGCAATAATCATTGGCATTGGAACCGGTTGCGCTAAGCGACTTTTAGTTAATGCGACTGTGGGTGTTTTGCCTTCATCTAAAAGGACTTGAATTGCATCAAATACAACTGAATTCATTATATTTATAACTCTTAAATTAAATAAAGCGCAACATACACATGCTGCGCGGGTGCTATGGTAGCAATAAAATGGGTATGCTACATTAAATAACCTAATACTTAGGTTAAAAACTCATTTCTAATAACTTACCTCAACGCTAACTTGCGTAAATATGCCTGAGACAAGTCAAAAATCGATCAGTAAATTGGCCCTGCTCCATTAAACATCGTCATGGATTAGTAATTTTGAAGGCTTTAACATAGCTATCTAGCTAAATAATGCTATTTGCCTTGGCGAAGACGAACATCTAACTCATCAATCACTTCACTCCAGGCGCCATCCTCAGCAAGCGATTCCGCTAAAAAGTGTTGCTGTGCTTCATCCCAAAATGCTGCATCTTGAAGCAGTGTTGTGTCTTTTAACTCATGTGAAGCAATAAATTGATCTATTTGAGATTCTGAATTTGGTAAACCAAGTTGTGCAAATAATGTATGAATATCGTGTTTTGTAGTATCCATGTTACGACTCCTTTAAATAAACAATAAATTACCTTAAGGCCCAACAATACATTGTGCTAGCTAAACTCAAGCTGAATTGTCGGTTAATTACTTTAGGTATATAGTAAAGTTAAGTTCTGAATAATAAATTGCCTAAACCGCTGTTAGCGCTTTATAAAGGATAGTAAAAATAAATAACACTTTGATATTATTTCTCTCTTTAAGCGGGCAATACGGCGTAATATCCAGTTCTTAGATTAAATATACTCGTAAATGCAGTTATTCGCGTATAGCTTTAGTATTTGAGCTCTGATTATATTTACGGCTAAAACAATAAAGGACATACAATGAGTATAACCGCACAAGAAGAAACGTTCAGCGTACAATACATTGAAGCAGAAGATATAAGCACTGCCGCAAGTTTAATTTATCAGGCATACCATGATGACCCTGTACTAAAAACAATGCTAGGTTATGATGGAAAAAATAAAGCCGTTTACGAGAAAAAGTTACGTGCATTAATACGTGAAGAACTCAGTAGTTTTTGGCAAGAAAAGCAACCACTAATAGGGCTTTATCGCAGTGGCAAATTAAAAGCAGTAGCCTGTATGTTTGATTCTTTAAGTCAACTTCAAGCTCAGCGTTATTGGCATTGGCGCTTAAAATTAATGCTGAGTGCGGGTTACTTACAAACTAACCAGTTAATAGAAAAAGAACAAACTATTAGAGATACACTAAAAGAAAAAGGCCGTTATTACTTTTTAGCTTTTATTGCAGTAGATCCTCATTTTCATGGTCAAGGGTTTGGTCGGTATTTACTCAGAGGGCTTGATGAGCTGGTAAAGGCAAATAGTGAGTCTTCTGGATTGGCAGTATTTGTAACGCGTAGTGAGCATACAGAACTTTTTAAATCTGAAGGGTTTCTGACTTTTAAACAGCTTACGTTTAACCAAGTTGCTGGTGAGTTACTATTTAAAAATGCATTGGGTTAAAAACGTAACTTATAGTGTGTAAGTTAATGCGCCCAAACGGACATGTGTCCGTGCGATATATCTTACATTAACGTGAGAGTAATCAGTTAAAGGTGGCCAATTGGTCGCCTTTTTTCATTTAAGTGCATGTTTAATATTAATTTATTGATTTTTAATTTTTATGACAAAGAATTATTTTGTCTCACATACTACTTCCTCCTCTCGTTTACTCTAAACTTTACCTTGTCAAGAAGACATAGCTTAATGAATAAGCTACTGCCATGGATAAGGAATAGGCAAAATAGCAGATGCTAGCAGGATGCAAAAAGGACAAGTTAACAAGGACAGCAAGGATGAATAGGAAGTGCAAGACGCACTAAGTGGCAGGAGCTACTTCAAGGATATAAAGGATTAAAGCTGCAGGACGCAGCCACGTACTAGGTTGCACGTGAATGCTTGGAAAGCAAAGGGACAACGCAGGAAGCACAAAGTGGCAGGGCGCTACTTCAAAGGATTAACATGGATGATGCTATAGATTTAGCCAAGCGTTAGTTTACGCGGGTTTGCCAAGGTGGCGATGGATATTGCATGAGGCAATGTGAGGGTAAACAAGGTTGTTTACTCGTTCAGGGGATGAAAAAACGGATTATAGATAGTGGATATCTAGCAGGAAGCAGTCCAATTGGGGCGTAACTTTAGTTACGCCTTAGTTTTTTGTACTACACAATTGCAATAATTTTATACATTAAAAGCATAAGAGCACTTAGATTTTGTGTGGTGGAACGACAACACTTTTTAAAAACTCATTTTCCATAATAAGCATTCCCTGATACGCATTTTCACCGTCACTTGAAAACTCAAATGAAAATTCACTTTTTATTCCCGGTTTACTACTTTTTAGAAAACCAAAACGGCGCTTAGTGCACGCAACACTCATAAGTTGCACATTTAATTGCTCACATTGACGTTTAGCATGAACATTAGCCGCTTCGGCGACTTTTCTATTTAGCCAAAACAAATAAATAACACTACCAATTAATATAAACGTCCATAAACTTGCCATTTAAGAGAATAACCTTCCAATTGCACGAGCGAGGGCCTCGCTTCGATCTTCTTTTCGTAATAAACCTAATAGGTGAGGTCGAATGGTCGGTATTGCAACTAAGTCAGCAAAAATACTTGGAAAAAGCGCCTCTATTTTTTGATGTTGAGCACAATTATCCATAAATATATGCAATCGTTCAGGGTCTTCTAACTGAACAAAACAACGCCCAGCAATTGTTAAAAGTACGTCAGAGTCGCTTTTAAGAGCTGAATTCAATGTTGCATCAACAAGCTGCGCGCACAAACCTTGTGCCTGACCTTTAGACATTGAGCGTAGTGCAGCGGTTAACGCTATCGTATCACTATTATTAATAGCTGTTTGACCCTGCGCGAGTAAAAGCTCACTCAGTGTTGGTGGTATTGCAACATGTTCAAGCATTGCACTTAGTGGCTGCAATACTTCAAGGGGTAAATGCGCCCAGGCTTTTTGTAAGTTACTTAAGTTTTGATCGTTATCTAGGCGCAGCGCAAAATCAGCAATGCCTTGTAGTGCCACACTTTGCCAATTATCAAAGCCTAACTTTGCACTAAAATATAGCTGAGCGTATTCGTAATATTGTGAAGCAGGTTGCTTTAGTAACACTTTAACTTGCGCGTTAAATGCAGCCAGTTTATTTGCATTAGGCGTAAACACATAAGGATTGTTATCAAGCTTGCCATCTGCTTTTTCACCTGTAATTTCAGTGCCAAGAGCTTGAATAACCATATCGGCAAAGTGATCACGACTTGCACTAACTAATTTACTTTGCTCATCTAGCGGAAATTTTAAAAACCACACATAGGGTTCTTTGCTCGCTTTGGCATCCCAGAACTGAATTGCTATCCACGCATGACCAGCCAGCGGATAAGGGTAAGGTACTTGGGCTTGTTCAATAGCTAAAAACTGTTGTTTATCGAGTTTAGTAATGTGCCTGCCAATATCAAAAGCCCGCCATTGCGTGCCTGCACCATCTAAAAGTTGGCCTAAGGTTGCTATTTGATCACTCATTGTTTTCCCGGTCGTTTTTAACTGCAAAATTGCGCTAATTATACGCCATAGCGAGCTTTGTGGGAACAGGGTATAATTGCTGCATAACTTATAAAGAGGGTGGTTATGTTCCAACAGACCCAAGCTTATCTAGTGCAATTAAAAGCGCTATTACAAAAGCATCAACTTTGGCAATGTGAGCCAATTTCAGCAGAAGCACTAAATTCTAGTGTTCCCTTTTGTCACGATTCGATGGCGTTTGAGCAGTGGCTACAGTTTGTCTTTATTGAAAAAATGCAGCATTTGATCACTTATAATCAACCATTACCGCGAAACTTTGCAATTGCTCCCATGGCGCAAATGACCTTGATTAATAAATCAGGTGGAAATGAAATTATAGAGGTGCTGACACAGCTAGATGCACTATTAGGAGAACCGCATGAGTGAGCGCCTAGCGCCTACTGAATACGGCGAACTCGACATTTTGTATCAAGACGAAAACTTTGTAGCCATTAATAAACCGTCAGGGCTATTGGTACATCGCTCCTTTTTAGATAAACATGAAACTCAATTTGCTATGCAAATGTTGCGCGATCAGTTAGGGCAGCACGTTTTTCCAGTACATAGGCTAGATAGACCTACGTCAGGTGTGCTGCTATTTGCTTTAAGCTCTGAAGCCGCGCGCGATATGAATCAGTTATTCATTGAAGGTACTATTGCTAAGCGATATTTAGCTCTAGTGCGCGGATTTGCCCCTGATTCGGTTTTTTTAGATAAGCCTTTAAAAGAAGAGCTTGATAAAATTGCCGATAAATTTGCAAATCAAAATAAAGCACCTCAAGAGGCGCAAACTCAGTTTAATTGTTTGTATCAAGCTGCATTACCTATTCCAATAGGCAAATACCCAACGGTTAGGTACTCATTAGTTGAGTGTTTTCCTAAAACAGGGCGCAAGCATCAGATTCGCCGGCATTTAAAACATTTATCATTACCAATAATTGGTGATGTTAATCATGGCGACAATCAACATAACCAATTTTTTAGGGATCATTTTGAATTACGACGCTTAATGCTGTTTGCAACTGAGCTGAGTTTTGTGCACCCTTATACCAACAAAGCAATTACGATAAAAGCGCCACTAGGTCATGATATGCTACAGATTTGTGAGCAACTTGGTTGGCCAAACGAAGAGAAGGATTATTAATGGCACATATTAGTATTTTTGTGGGCACTGTAAATGGTGGTGCTGAATGTTTAAGTGATGATATAGCTGCAACTATTGAGCAGGCGGGTCATAGCGCAGCGGTCATCACAGAGGCTTCGCTTGACGATATTAAAAACGCATCAAACATATTAATTGTTACCTCAACGACAGGCCAGGGTGACGTGCCAAGTAACCTAGCTGGCTTATATTATGCGCTTAATAGCAGTTTTCCTATGCTTACAGATAAGCCATTTGGAGTGGTGGCTATGGGCGACAGAAGCTATGGTGATACTTTTTGCGGTGCAGGTAGAAGTTTTGATGAACTATTACGTGATTTACAAGCAAAACCTGTCGGTAACCGTTTAGAAATTGACGCGTGTGAAGATTTTGAGCCTTGGCCAGTGACAGAGCCTTGGTTAAAAGCATGGCTTGAAAAGCTCCCAGATTAATTTTTATATACCAACAAAAAGAAGAGC
>NZ_BADX01000074.1:0-675 GCF_000241365.1 Pseudoalteromonas sp. BSi20480
CAATTCAGCAGGACAAAAAACAGTTGGTTTTGCTCCTGCGTCGCTAATTTTAACCAACTATTTTTTGCCTCTGATTGAGGCGTTATACGTTTAGGGAGTTTTATGAGTACACTGGTAGTTGTTAAAAAAAACGGATATGCAACTATTGCATGTGATTCACTATCAACAGATGGCACTATAAAAGTTTGTCCTGAAAACAAAACTCATAATCATAAGTTTTTTAAACATCAAAATTCATATGTCGGAATTATTGGTTGGGGTAATTTCAATAACATTCTAGAGAACATCTTTTCCGATGAATCTAATGATTTAGAATTTACAGATAAAAATTCAATTTTTAAATCTCTTCTTAAACTTCATGAAATATTAAAAGATGAGTATTTCATAGAAACTAGTGAGGATGATGATCAACCTGTTGAATCATCGCAGATTAACGGTTTGATTTTGTCACCTAATGGTATCTTCGAGTTTGATAATTATCGTGGTGTAGATGAATATAATAAATATTGGGCTGTAGGGTCAGGTAGACGATATGCCTTGGGAGCTTTGCATAATGCATATGACTCTGAACAAACTTCAGAAGAAATAGCATTAAGTGCTATCAAAGCAAGTTGTAGTTTCGATGACGGTTCAGGCTTACCTGTGTTGTTTGAAACACTTGAGCTAAAAAACGTA
>NZ_BADX01000073.1:0-55688 GCF_000241365.1 Pseudoalteromonas sp. BSi20480
TATTTTACCTACGTTTGTTTTAGGTAACTCATCCCTAAACTCAACGAGTTTTGGAACCTTGTAATTAGTTAAATTATCACGACAATGGTTTATTATATCTTTTTCTAGTTAAAGAAGGGTCTTTTTTAACAACAAAAACTTTAACTTGTTCACCGCTGACATCATGAGGAATACCAACAGCCGCCACTTCAAGCACACCGTCGTGCATTGCAACAACTTCTTCAATCTCATTTGGGAAAACGTTAAAGCCAGATACTATGATCATGTCTTTTTTACGATCTACTATATAGAAGAAGCCTTCATCGTCATATGTAGCAATGTCACCTGTTGCAAACCAACCGTCTTGTAAACATTCGGCTGTGGCATCTGGGCGCTTGTAATAGCCAAGCATAACCTGAGGGCCTTTAACGCATAATTCGCCAGGCTCACCTTTAGCTGCCTCTTCACCATTCTCAAGCATTAGCTTAATGTCAGTATTTGGTGCAGGTAAACCAATAGAACCGTTATAAGACTCTAAGTCGTAAGGGCTAATTGTAACAAGTGGAGCACATTCAGTAAGGCCGTAGCCTTCCATCAGTTTTGACCCCGTCACTTTTTGCCACTTTTCAGCAACAGGACGTTGAACCGCCATACCACCACCTAACGACATTTTTAGGTGGCTAAAATCAAGTTCATCAAAACCTGGTGTGTTTAGTAAACCATTAAATAATGTGTTAACACCGGTGATTGCTGTAAATTTAGTTTGGCTTAATTCTTTTACAAAACCCGGCATATCACGCGGATTAGTAATCAATAAGTTTAAACCACCATATTTCATGAACGTTAAGCAGTTAGCCGTAAGTGCAAAGATATGGTAAAGCGGAAGTGCAGTAACAACCACTTCTGTTCCACGGTTTAGTACCTTATCTAAACATCCAGACACCTGCTCAAGGTTACCCACCATATTACCATGGCTCAACATAGCACCTTTAGATACACCGGTCGTACCGCCTGTGTATTGTAAAAATGCTAGGTCAGATAAATTTAATTCAGGGCGTGTGTAAGCATTTTCGTCAGCGTTTAACAAATCTGAAAATTTAATCGTGTTTGGTAAGTTGTATTTAGGCACCATCTTTTTAACGTGCTTAACAACAAAGTTAACAATGTGCTTTTTAAGGCCACCCACCATGTCACCAACTTGTGTAACCACGATGTGTTTAACGTCTGTTTTACCTAAAGCCTTTTCAAGAGTATCTGCAAAGTTTGCAAGAATGAAAATGGCGCTTGTGTCTGAATCTTTTAACTGATGTTCGAGCTCACGTACAGTGTATAAAGGGTTAACGTTAACTACCACACACCCTGCTCGTAAAATACCTAAAATAGAAATAGGTGTTTGTAATAAGTTAGGCATCATTACGGCAACTTTGTCGCCTTTTTTGAGTCCCAAATCATTTTGAATATACGAGGCAACTTTTTTAGTTGCTGTGTCTATTTCTTCATACGACAACGTTTTACCCATGTTTGTGAATGCAGGTAAATCTTTGTAATCAGAAAAACTTTTTTCGAACACTTCGAGTAACGAGTTGTAATGCTCAGGATCGATTGTTTCAGGCATACCTTCTGGGTAGCGCTTAAGCCAGATTTTTTCCACTCTTAGCCCCTGTTTATAGTTATATTTTTATTAACCTTAATCTAAGTAAGGCACTTTAACAATTGAGCAAATACTCTAATGCGGGAATAATCCCACATTTAACGTCAATATACAATTAACGTGCACCACTTTGCACCATAAATGCTTGAATGTGTTCATAACATTCTTTGCTACTTTGCATATGGCAATGGTGCCCACCCTCCACATTAATTACACTCAAGTCATTGTAATAATTAATATACTTTTCTAAATTTTGTTTTACAAACACGTAACCTTGGTTACCTAAAATTAATTGGCATGGTGCAATTAATTCTTTTATTGCACCAATACATTGCACTTCATCAAACCTAAAACCTGAATGATTTTTGAGCTTAGGATCGGTTGTTAGTGCAAAACCCTTAGAGACTGCTTTGATATTTCGTTCCATCAATAGCGAAATTAATTCAACATCTAAGTCGGTTGTTTTAGACCGTGCCTCGTAAATATCTTTTTTACAGGGATATATTCTTGTTTTTTTATTATGCGTTCTTGCACGATTAAGCACAGCATTTTTTAGTTGCTCCGTAACTTCCTCGCTGGGTGTTGTTACGCAGCCAATACCCTCAATAAAATTTACCGATTTAACCATTTGACTAAAGCAACTGGCGAAAAGACCCGCGACCATAGCTCCCATAGAATGCCCGACTAAATGAACTTTGTCAGCACCAATGGCTTCAATAAATTGATAAACATCATCGATGTAATCAACAAAATAGTAATGTGCGTCATCACTGCGCCACGATGTTAAACCATGTCCAGAAAAATCAATACAGTACCAAGTTTGCTCTGGCTTTTGGCCATCAAGCATGGGCTTAAAACTTTTACAATTATCTAACCAACCGTGAAGTGCTATTACTACCTCTTCACCAGAGCCTATTTTTAAACCATGAATATCTAAATTACGTGTTTGAATATTAAATGGCCGCACATAAACCTCTTTTTATTTTTGTAAATTTATAACATACAAGTTGTCAGACCACTAAATAGTTTCACTAAATGTTTGTTATTTTAGTCGCTGAGGCTACAACTGCAACCTAGAAGAATAAATAAAAACCGTCATTTATTCATAATGTTATTTTTAATTTAGCTCGACTATTATGTGTGTATTTTTTGTTATTTGGTGTTTCCTAATAGATATTTTAACGGCTTTACAATAATTTTTACGCACAATAATCGCTTATATATAGCTAAATCATCATTTGTCGCAATCTATTAATTTATTTATCATAGTTAAGGTATACAATAATTTAGCTATTAATAAAGTACACTCAAAAGGTACATAAAACATGAAAAAACAATTAAGTGTGTTAGCTCTAATGTGCACTGCATCTGGTGCAATGGCCGAAACTGCACCTAAAAATGTAATTTATATGATTGGTGATGGCATGGGGCCTGCTTATACTACTGCTTATCGTTATTTTAAAGATGACCCCACTACAAAGTCTGTTGAGCAAACCGTTTTTGATACCATGCTGACAGGAATGGCGCGTACTTACCCTGACGATCACACAGTTGTAACCGATAGCGCCGCAAGTGCGACAGCGTTGAGCAGCGGGCATAAAAGTTATAATGGTGCAATTGCCGTAGATACTGATAAAAAACCACTTAAAACAATGCTTGAAATCGCTAAACAGCGAGGCATGACTACAGCCCTATTAGCTACATCACAAATAAACCACGCTACACCAGCAAGCTTTGCCGCTCATAATGAATCACGTAATAATTACGACGAAATTGCTAATGATTATATTGATAATAAAATTGCAGGCAAACTACCCGTTGACCTAATGCTGGGTGGTGGTACTAAATACTTTATTCGAGACGATAGAAATTTAGTTGACGAATTTAAAGCAGCGGGTTACCAGTATGGTGACGATATTCAAAACCTTAATCAAATTACGCAACTTCCAGCTATCGGTTTATATGCCGCTAAAGGCTTACCTTTTGCGTTAGACGAAAACCCAACAAGGTTAACTAAGCTTACTTCTAAAGCACTCGACCTTCTAGACAATCAAAATAAAGATGGTTTTTTGTAATGATTGAAGGTAGCCAAATTGATTGGTGTGGGCATGCAAACGATATAGCTTGTGCCATGGCCGAAATGGATGACTTTGCATCTGCTATCGAAAAAGCTAAAGCGTATATTGATAAAAATAAAGATACTTTATTAGTTATAACTGCTGATCACTCTACAGGTGGCTTAACATTGGGTGCGCACGGCCAATATAAGTGGGAAGCAGATGTTGTGCATGGCGTAAAAGCAACAGCGGGTACAATTACACAACACTTACTTGAGTCTGATGATTTAAAATCAGTGTGGAATAAATATACCAGCATTGCATTTACCCCTGAAAACAAAATAAAACTAGAGCAAGCTAAATCTATGGGTCACAAAGCACTCAACTTAGCCGTTAAAAGTATTATTAGTGACACAAGCTTTACTGGATGGACTACGGGTGGCCATACTGCAGTAGACGTACAAGTTTTTGCTTATGGTAAAGGGAGTGAGCAATTTGTTGGCTCTCAAAATAATACAGATATAGCTGATAAGTTAATACACTTTATAGAACAGTAAAATACGTATAAGAACAAAAACCGAACTATGTTCGGTTTTTTTTATTAAAGGTTGATTACTTTTTAAGCGTAAATATCTACCCCTATTAAATTTTGTACTTCAGCTCTGCGTTCTAAATTTGCAAACTCAGTATAGGTAGAAATGGCTTTGCTATTTTTTGCACTAGGCTGGTCGTAAATTGTTTGGCTGAAGTTTTCACCCTTTGCGCTAGTTTTGAACAATCTATTAGCAAGCTCAACGCCCTCGGCACTGGTTTTTACATAATCAGTATTTGTTTTTTGAGCAGCAGCTTGATCTGCCAAACCTTGTGGTCTTGCAATTACTCCCTTAGCAGGGATTACTCTACCAGGAATATCACCTGTAAAAAAACCTGAGCCAATAGGCAGCGTCATCACGCTTCTCCAACCTTAAACATAACTAAAATTATGATTTAAAAACAATCAATTTGCAAATTAACGCGGTACTGTTTTATTCGCGCCCTGGTAACTTTTTCCATGTTACAGTATCACGAACGTACTTTGGTTGGGCATCACTTGCTTGAACGCCCTGGCCTGCAATAAATGCGGCATCAACAAAGGCAAGCATAAAACGTGCATCTGGTAATGTTATGTCTGTATTAATAGTGATGTTTTCAAAGTTTGCTAATGCATCAGGGTACGTTTTAAAACCTGTGCCTACTGCAACTGATGCTTCGTTACTCGTTATATACTCATTAGTTAAAAGTTCAGGTTTAATAACACACTCGTTATTAACTAATTCCATTAAACCATTATTTTCTTGGTATTGTGCAAAGTAAATTTCACCCATACGCGCATCTATACTTGGAAAAACAAGTGAGCTGTTGTTTTGCTCGTATGCTTGTTGCGCCATAACAGCCAATGTAGAAACACCTACCAATGGTAAATTAGTTGAGTACGCTAACCCTTGAGCTATAGCAACACTAATTCTTACGCCTGTAAAACTACCGGGCCCTTGGCCAAAACCAATAACATCCAATTCTTTTAATTTACAATTTGCTTTGGCCAATAACTCATCAATCAAAGGTAGAATTTTTTGACTATGCTGCTGAGGGCACTCTTCAAAATGATGAAATGTCTCTCCCTTATAATGTAAAACAAGTGATAGTGCTTCTGTTGAAGCATCAAGGGCAAGAATATTACGTTTGATCATTTTATTACTCTAATTAATTTGTTGTAAAAATGTATTAGCGACTTCTAAGCTTCGCGTACGACGCATTGCAGGTAAGCTTTTTAAGAACACTTGACCATATTGGCGTGTTACTAATCTATTATCACATATAACAAGCACGCCTTTATCTTTGCTATCGCGAATTAATCGCCCTACACCTTGCTTTAAGGCAATAACTGCTTGTGGTAATTGGATATGTGCAAATGGGTCTTTTCCCTGCATTTGGCAATCCTGCATTTTAGCTTGCAACAAGGGGTCGTCTGGCGCTGCAAAAGGCAATTTATCTATAATAACACAGCTTAATGTACTGCCTCTCACATCTACCCCTTCCCAAAATGATGCCGTACCGAGTAGAACTGCATTACCATGGCGGGTAAATTTTTCTAAAATAATCCGCTTAGACATTTGCCCTTGCATATAAACGGGGTAGTCTATTTGCGTTGTGAGCCCCTCTGCAACTAAATGCATCATACGGTAACTTGTAAAAAGCACAAAACAGCGCCCTTGCGCTGATTTTATAAGCTCAAGGGTTAATTTTACAATAGCATGAGGCATATTATCAGCATGCGATTCTGGCAAGTATCTTGGCAAACACAATAATGCTTGGTTTGGGTAATCAAACGGGCTGTCAACCATCATGCTTTGTGCTGGTTTTAACCCTAAGCTTACATTAAAGTGGTCAAGCTTATTATCAACCGAAAGCGTTGCAGAGGTAAATACAAATGCAGCACCGGTATCTTGCATCATTTGTGAAAATTTTGCTGATACATTTAACGGCGTAATATTTATAGTTAAAAAACGCCGTGTTGTCTCATACCAGTAACTAAAACCAGTTTGTGCTGTATCAAAAACCCGCTCTAATTGACCTTTAAATGCTAAAGCCCGTTCAAACGGATGTTCTATTTTATCGCTTCTGTCTAAGCATAGTTTTAGTACTTGATAAACAAAGTCCAAATCGCTAATGACACGATGCAGTGCTGCACATATTTGCTTATCGCTTAGCTTTTCTCGCCAATCACCTCTACTGCCATCGATACCAAACTGCAAGCGTAAATCAGCTACACTGGTCTCTAATTTATTCAAGCTTTTACCAAGTTGTAACATATCAGGAATTTCAGCTCGGTATATCGCGCGTAAATCGTTAATTAAATCCACCAGCTTTTTAGTACTTACACTTTCACCAAAATAGTCGCTGGCAATTTCGCTTAATTGGTGAGCTTCATCAAAAATATAAGCGTCGGCTGTGGGCATCAATTCAGCAAACCCACTTTCTTTAACAGCCATATCTGCAAAAAATAAGTGATGATTAATAACAACAACGTCAGCTTCAGCAGCAGTTAAACGCGCTTTTCGTATGTAACACTCTTGAAAGTCTGGACACTCTTTACCTAAACAATTATCTGCAGTGGAGTTCACATAAGGTAAAACTTTGGCGTCATCTTCTATACCAATACAATCAGCTAAATCGCCTGATTGTGTTTCACTTGCAAATTTAGCAACCATGGCAAGTTGATGCATAACATCGGGATCGTCTGTAGGCACATGCGCAACATGTTGATTTAGCCTGTAAGTACATAAGTAATTAGCGCGACCTTTTAGTAAAGCCGTTTTTTTTGTAGCACTGAGTGCCTTTACTAATTGAGGTAAATCACGATGATACAGTTGCTCTTGCAATGCTTTAGAGCCAGTAGAAATAATTGTTCTACCCTTAGACTTAAGCGCGGGTGCCAAGTAAGCGAACGTTTTGCCTGTACCTGTGCCGGCCTCAACAACGAGTTGGGAACTGTTTTTTAACGCTTGGGCAACTGCAACGGCCATATCAATTTGCGGTTGACGTGGTGTGTAGCCATCAAAAGATAACGCTAAGGGGCCGGTTGCACTAAACAATTGTTTGATAACAGCAATCACATTTTAAAAACAATAGCGCGATTTTACGTAAGGCTGTAACCAAGGGCAAGCAAATCCCCCTCCTAACAAAATATAAAAATTAAAATTAAGTAATAAAGACTGCAAAAGGAGCAATACATATAAAATATTTACTTACCAATATTTGAAAAATCGAGAGCTAAATGCGGGTAATAGTGATCACAACTTTTGTTAATAAGTGTCGTTGGCATTGCATCAAATTGCCCATGATCTTTTAAATACTCCATATGCTTTTCGCCGTCAGCAGTAAATTGATGAAATAAAGAGTGGTTTACTCCATCAAATTCTAATGGCTTTATACTAACGAGGTCACATAGCTCTTTATTAAAGGCAGGTGTCGATTTCACCCACTTTCCCTCAATAAACTGCTCTACATAAGCGTGCATTGTAAACACATCATTTTTTAGTAACTTGTCTAACTTAGGTGTACTTAAATGATTACGAACATCTGCCAAACCCAAGCGGGCAGGAATATTAATAGCTCGGCTCAATGCAATTTGTAATGATGCCTTTGGAATACAGTATGCTGCTTTATTGTCTAAGCAATAGTCACTACTAAGTGACTTTGCCCCATCTAAAAGTGTAAAAGGATCATATTTAATTCCATCTCTTACAAGATAATAAATTGAAACGGCCTTAGTGCGATCGTCATGGCCTTTAACATTTTTCAACCAGTTATTTATTTCACTGTGCTTTTGATTAAAATAAGCATCATTTTGTATATACTGCTGCAAACCATTCCCCTTTGTGACTCTGATTTTTATAAATTAAAATATTTAAAATGCATTTAATATGAAACAAAACAACTTTAAAACAATCACTTAAAAAAATAACCGCTATTTAAAGTAGGTTTTAATGTTACTTTTACAAAGATTAAAATAATATGTCTTCACGGGTACTTTTAACAGTCCGATTGGGCCAAATGAAATTATGAAAAATATAGCAATTATTGCCTACGAGGGATGCTGGGCAGTCAGCGTATTATTAGCTAAAGACTTTTTTACCATTGTTTCGTTACTCGACTCGCATTATTCATTACCTCAAAGTTATAACGTAGAAATAGTTACGACAGACGGTGCACCTATAACAAGCTCAAGTAATTCAATTGTTGTTGCCGATAATTCGCTTTCTGAGAAACCGTATGATTTAGTAATTATTCCACCAATTGAGGGCTCTAAATTAAAGAGCATGCCCTCTAGCAGTATATTAATAATTGAATGGTTAATACCTAAAATCAATAGTAGTACGTCTATTCTCAGCTTGAGCACTGGTTCTTATTTTTTAGCCGCCACAGGCGAGTTAAATAACACAGCCATTGCAACTCATTGGAGTTTGGTTAAACCATTAAGAAAACTATTTCCCGACTGCCAGTTTATTAATCATAAATCGTATTTAAAAATGGGAAGTATCTATACAACGGGCTCTTTTGAGGCGGGAATAAGTGTACTACTAGAAATAGTTGCAAAAGACAAAGGCGATCGCTTTTCCCAGCAATGTGCCACACATTTACTTATTTCTGACTCTGGTAAGTTAAATTTTGCATTACCAAAATATAGTAGCCACAGAGACGAAAAAATTAGTGAAGTGCAAGACTGGATTTATAATCACTCAAGCAACGTAATCACAATCGTTGAGTTAGCAAAATACTTTAATTTTAGTGAGCGCAATTTAAAGAGGCGATTTACGCAAGCAACCGGTATATCTATAAATAGGTACGTGCAAGAAGTGAGAATAGACAAAGCCAAAAAACTATTACTGTCTACTGATAAAACCGTAAACGAAATATCAATTAACGTAGGCTACGAAAACAGCAGTTTCTTCACCCGCCTATTTAAAAAAACAACAGGGCTAACACCCGCAAAGTGGCGTAAAAATGAATAATAAGTTTTAATTTTATGAGCATTTATGCCCATGTGTCTAAATGCTCAATACCATCGTCATCTTTATTAACGCTTTTTTCTGAGTTGACGGTAGAGTCTCATCACTTAAACCGTTTAGTTTTTTCTTTTTCTGTAATTCTCTCTTTTTTTGTTTTCAAGTTCTACTTTTTCACTCGCCGCGCTACTTTGCACACCTGCAATATGGAATGCCCCTTTAGTTTCAATTGACAGTCGCGTTATTCTACCCAAATAAGGGATCATCATATCCATTAATACATCCTTAGAGCCAAAGCCTAGTTGTGAGTGAAAATCAACCAATTGATATAATACAAACTAATGCAGTTACATCTATAGTATCGGCAGTTATAAGATATGCTTTAATTAAGCTTAAAAAACACTTGCCATAGTGGTGCATAATATGTTTTTATAATCGCGAAATTTATTAAAACAAATATTTGTTCAGCGTTACGTTAGTAACGAGCAGCACAAAGGAAATAAAATGCGCTTAAACCTGACAACAGTACATCATCACCACCATTCACCGGAATAACCTGTCAGGTCTTTCGCTGAGAGGTTATTCCTAAAAGGAACCTCTGGCGATTCAAAACACATTGATTCATTTTCGCCCTGAGGTTCCCCTCGGGGTTTTTAGTTTTTAAATTAAAGGAAAATGAATAATGAATAACACAAATCGTCTACGTATCGCCATCCAAAAAGGCGGACGCCTGTCTAAAGATTGTCAAGATTTACTAAAGCAACTAGGTGTTAAATTAAACCTACGTGAGCAACGCTTAATTGCACACTCAACCAATATGCCAATTGACGTACTTCGTGTGCGCGATGACGATATTCCGGGCTTAGTAATGGACGGTGTTTGTGATTTAGGTATTGTTGGCGAAAACGTACTAGTAGAAGTACAAGCAGAACGTGAACGCCAAGGTGTACCAAGCGAAGTTAGCAAACTAGCAAAACTAGACTTTGGTTACTGCCGCCTTGCACTTGCATGGCCACAAGAGCTTGGTCCACGTGATAAAAGCTGGTTTGAAGGCAAACGTATTGCAACAACCTACCCAGAAATTTTAACACAGTGGTTAAAGCGCGAAGGCATTAATGCAAGCACTGTAATGCTTACAGGCTCTGTAGAAGTAGCCCCACGTGCCGGTCTTTCTGATGCAATTTGTGATTTAGTTTCTACCGGTGCAACGCTTGAAGCGAACGGCTTGATTCAAGGTGATACAATTTTAGAATCAAACGCGTGTTTAATTCAAAATAAAGATCTTCAAGATGAAGACAAACTCGCGCTAATCAATAAGCTTATGCCGCGCCTTCGTGGTGTTAAACAAGCCAAAGAAAGCAAATACATTATGCTACACGCGCCAAAAACTAAACTTGATGAAATTTGCGAAATTTTACCAGGCTCTGGCCAACCTACTCTACTAGCACTTGCTGGAAATGAAGAATATGTAGCGCTTCACATGGTAAGCAGCGAAACATTATTTTGGGAAACAATGGAGCAGCTTAAAGCCCTAGGCGCTAACTCTATTTTAGTAATGCCAATTGAAAAAATGATGGAGTAAGTACCATGCTTCGTTGGAATGAGGAATCTTCACAAGTACAAGCAGCGGCGCTAATGCGCCCTGCGGTTTCTGCCAGCGCAAAGGTTGAAGCTATATGCCAAACAATTATGAGCGATGTGAAAGAGCAAGGTGATAAAGCCTTACTTGATATGGCTAAAAAGTTTGATAATAGAGCTAACCCTCGTTTACGTGTACCGCTTGATGAAATAAACGCATCAGAGCAGGCACTAAGCGCAGAGCTTAAATACGCAATTGACACCGCTTATGCAAACGTTAAACGTTTTCACGAAGCGCAATTGCCTAAAGATATTAAGTTATCAACCCAACCTGGCGTTGAATGTGAACTGAAATATCAGGCCATCGAAGCTGTGGGTATTTATGTACCTGGTGGCAGTGCTCCACTGCCATCATCGGTTATTATGCAAGGTGTACTTGCACAATTAAGTGGTGCTAAAACCGTCGTACTTGCAACCCCTGTACAAGGTGATGAAAGCATTAACCCTGCGATATTATATGCAGCTAAGTTATGTGGCATTACAACTTTAATTGAAAGCGGTGGCGCAGGTGCAATTGCCGCAATGGCCTACGGCACTGAATCAGTGCCTAAAGTGAACAAAATTTTTGGCCCAGGTAATAGCTTTGTAACGATGGCCAAACAGCTTGTTGCGCAAACAATTCCTGGTATGGCAATCGATATGCCAGCAGGCCCTTCTGAAGTACTAGTTATTGCAGATGAGCGTGCAAACCCAGAATTTATAGCGGCAGATTTACTCTCGCAAGCTGAGCACGGCGCAGACTCGCAAGTTATTTTATTGTGTAACAGCGAAAGTATCATTGAGCAAACGCAGCAGGCTCTTACACGTCAGCTTGTTAAATTAAGCCGCAAAGAGACAGCCGAGCAAGCTCTGGCTAATTCATCACTTATTTTAGTGGACTCTGTTGAGCAAGCATTTGACGTATCAGCGCAATATGGCCCTGAGCACTTAATTTTGCAATTAGCAGATTCAACACCTTACTTAGATAAAGTAAAAAATGCAGGCTCGGTATTTGTTGGCGACTACACGCCAGAATCAGCGGGCGATTACGCATCGGGTACTAACCACGTGTTACCTACCTACGGTTACAGTGCAACCTATTCAAGCTTAAACTTGCTTGATTTTTTCCGCACTTACACAGTACAAACTATAAGTAAAAGTGGCCTAACACAGCTGTCAAAAGCTATTTTACCACTAGCAGATGCAGAAGGCCTTGATGCACACGCAAATGCGGTTTCAATTCGTTTAGAGGCAATTAAAAATGAGCAATGAGAGCGCACAAGCGACTAGCTTATTACCACAAAATATTGCAGCCCTTGCTGCCTACAGCTCTGCTAAAAGTGAAAAGCTAACAGGGTCAACGTGGTTAAATGCCAATGAAAGCCCGTACGCTAAAAATATTGAACTGAGTATTGAAGATTTAAATCGCTACCCAGATCCACAACCGCAATTGGTTATTGACCGCTATGCTGCGTATGCAGAGCTTGAAAGCGAAAACGTATTAATGACGCGCGGCGCCGATGAAGGCATTGAGCTTTTAGTACGTACCTACTGCGAACCTGCAAAAGACAGCATTGCGTTATTTTTGCCAACCTACGGTATGTACAAAGTAACCGCTGATACGCATAACGTTGCAATCAATGGCTTAACCCAAGCGCTATTACTTGATGGCAGTGTTGATGAAATAGTTGAGGCAGTGGGCAGCTCAAAACTGGTGTTTATTTGTAACCCAAATAACCCAACTGGTAGCTTAACCCCCCTTGAAAAAGTAAAAGCACTGGCAACAGCGCTTGCCGGTAAAGCCTTAGTTATTGTTGATGAAGCCTATATTGAGTTTTGCCCTGAGCAAAGTGCTACAGCGCTGATTAACAAATATAGTAATGTAGTGGTACTGCGCACTTTATCTAAAGCGTTTGCGCTTGCAGGGCTAAGAACCGGTTTTACACTTGCACAAGAAAGTGTACTTGCACCTATTCGTAAAGTTATTGCGCCGTATCCGGTATCGGGCGTGGTAGCAAGTATTGCTGCACAAGCCATAGCGCCTGATGCAATTACATCAATGCGCCGCCAAGTGACTATTTTAAATAGTTTAAAGGCTAAGCTTGTCCAGTGGTTAAACGCATCCCCTGCTGCATTAAAAATTCTCACTGGTGAAGGTAACTTTGTTACCTTAAAATTAGCCGACAAAAACTACTTTAAAGTAGCACTTGAACAAGGCTTAGTGATGCGCGCGTTTACCCTATACGGTGAAGACGATTGGCTACGTATCTCCATTGGTAATGAGCAAGAACTTGAGCAAGTAAAAATTTGGTTAGATGGCCTTGATAAGCCAGCAACCTCACCTCTTTTATCAGGACAAGAAGTATCATGAGTAACCCCTATTTATTTATTGACCGTGACGGCACCATAATTGAAGAGCCAATCACCGACAAACAGGTAGACAGCCTAGAAAAATTAGCGTTTTTACCTGGTGTTATCCCGGCTTTATTACAGTTACAAGCCGCAGGGTACCGTTTAGTGATGGTATCGAATCAAGATGGCTTAGGCACAGACAGCTTCCCGACTGCTGACTTTGACATAGCCCAAGATAAAATGATGGACATAATGCAAAGCCAAGGCATTAGCTTTGACGAGGTATTAATTTGTCCACACTTTGACGAGCAAAACTGTGATTGCCGTAAACCTAAAACAGGTTTATTAACTGAACTTATGCGCTCTGGCAAAGTTGATTTAGCACGTTCATATGTAATTGGCGATCGCCAAACAGATATTGGCCTTGCACAAAACTTATGTTGTGAAGGCATTTTGTATGATGGCAGCTGGCCTGCCATTGTTACAAAGCTAACCACGGCCAATCGCGAAGGCCGTGTTACGCGTAACACCAAAGAAACCCAAATTGATGTAGCCATAAACCTAGATCAAACTAAAAACGGCAGCATTGAAACAGGCCTTGGCTTTTTTGATCATATGCTTGATCAAATTCGCACCCACGCCAACATTGGTCTAAATATTAAAGCGAAAGGCGATTTACACATAGACGAGCACCACCTTGTTGAAGACATAGGTATTGCCCTAGGTGTTGCACTTAAACAAGCGCTTGGCACTAAATCGCAAATAGCGCGCTATGGTTTTGCGCTACCTATGGATGAGTGTAAAGCTGAAGCACAAATTGATTTATCGGGCCGCGCTTCATTTGTATTAAACGCTAACTTTAGCCGCGAAAAAGCCGGCGATTTAGACGTACAAATGGTGGAGCACTTTTTCAAAAGCTTAAGCGATAATGCCGCTATTAGCCTTATTTTATCGGTGAGCGACGGTAACTGTCATCACCAAGTAGAAGGCTTATTTAAAGCATTTTCACGTGCCCTTCGTATGGCAGTAGCACAAGACACGACCCAACAAACAGCCAGCTCTAAGGGATGTTTATGATTGCCATAATTAATACCGGGTGTGCCAATATAAATTCAGTTCGTTTTGCCTTTGAACGCTTAGGTCAAACGCCAACAGTCATTACCTCACCAGAGCAATTAGCTGGTTTTGAGCGTGCAATATTACCAGGCGTTGGACATGCATCTGTTGCCATGAAGCGCCTTGTAGATAACGGCTGGCAACAAGCTATAAACGAATACCAGCGCCCTCTTATGGGAATTTGCTTAGGTATGCAGTTACTGTGCGAAAGCACCGAAGAAGGTAACGTACAATGCTTAGGTAAAATACCAGGGCAAGTAAAAGCCCTTGATGTTGGTAGTTTAACGTCGCCGCATATGGGTTGGAATAACTTAAGCGTAAATAAAGAGCATGCACTTACTAAAGGGTTAACACAAGACGAGCAAGTGTACTTTGTACATAGCTTTGCGCACACCGTAAATGATGCAACACTTGTAAGCGGCGAATACGGCCAAACCTTTTCAGCCATTGTTGCAAAAGACAACTACGCTGGCATGCAGTTTCACCCAGAGCGAAGTGCAAAAGTAGGCACTCGTTTATTACAAAATTTTGTTGATTGGCAGTTATAAACGGCCCATTAACCAACAATAAAGAGATTATTTGTGATTATTCCAGCATTAGACGTATTACAAAATCAAATTGTTCGTTTATACCAAGGTAAGTACGACACCGCTCAGTTTTACCCTTTTGAGCTTGGCGCACGTTTAAAAGAATACGCCGACAGCGGCGCAGGTAAATTGCACCTTGTAGATTTAGAAGGCGCACGCGATCCAAGTAAAAAACAGTGGCAACATATTCAAGCTGCAACTAAAGCGCTTAACGTACCGTATCAAGTGGGCGGCGGTATTCGCTCAGAGCAGGATGTAAGCGATTGGCTAAAAGCCGGTGCTAACCAAGTTGTTATTGGTTCTATGGCGGTAGAAAAACGCGAGCAAGTAAAAGCCTGGATAGAACAATTTGGCGCAGAGCACTTTGTTATTGCCCTTGATGTAAATAAAACAGCCACGGGCTGGGCTCCTGCAACCCATGGTTGGTTAAGTGAATCTGAGTTTGGTTTACTTGAGCTTGTAGATTTTTATGTAAGCTTGGGCGTTATTGACTTTTTATGTACGGACATCAGTAAAGATGGCACCATGACTGGCCCATCGTTTGAGCTTTATGAAGATTTAACTCGCCATAACAGCAGCATTAAAGTGCAAGCTTCGGGTGGCGTAAGTTCACTTGATGACATTAAAAAGCTTAAAGAGCTTGGTGTAGGTGGCGTTATTTTAGGTAAATCACTGCTTGATGGCGCATTTAGTGTTGAGGAGGCGTTGGCATGTTATCAAAACGCATAATCCCGTGTTTAGATGTAAAAGACGGCCAGGTAGTAAAAGGCGTTAAATTTAAAGGCCACGAAATAGTGGGCGATATTTTAACAATGGCAAAAGCATACAGCGATGCCGGCGCCGATGAACTGGTTTTTTATGAAATCAGCGCAAGTGTTGAAAAACGCCTACTTGATGTAAATTGGGTAGAGAGCATTGCCCGCCACATCGATATTCCATTTTGTGTGGCTGGCGGTATTAAATCGGTAGCCGATGCAGCACGTGTACTAGAGCGTGGCGCTGACAAAATAAGTATTAACAGCCCTGCTATTGCCCGCCCTGAGCTTATAAAAGAGCTACACGATGAATTTGGTAAGCAATGTGTTGTTGTAGGTATTGATAGCTTTTACGATGAAGTGACCGGCGAGTATTTAGTGTATCAATTAACCGGCGATCCTAATGCATCAAGCCGTACACGTTACAAAACCGAGGAATGGGTTAAACGCGTACAAGACTTAGGCGCAGGCGAAATTGTTTTAAACTGTATGAACCAAGATGGCGTACGTAACGGTTACGACAATGAGCAGCTAAGTAAAATGCGCGCATTATGTAATATTCCTTTAATCGCATCTGGCGGTGCAGGCAGTATGCAAGATTTTGTTGATGTATTTAAACAAAGCGAAGTCGATGGCGCATTAGCAGCAAGCGTTTTTCACAAAAATGTGATTAACATTGGCGAATTAAAACAATTTTTAACCGATAACCAAGTGGCAGCAAGACTATGCAAGTAACACAACAAAACCAAACTCAAGTAGATTTTGCTAAAAGCGAAATGATCCCTGCGATTGTTCAAGATGCTCGCTCTGGTGTTATTTTAATGCAAGGGTTTATGAACAGCGAAGCACTAAAGGCGACGCTTGAAAGTAACAAAGTAACCTTTTACTCGCGTTCAAAGTCACGTTTATGGACCAAAGGTGAGTCATCAGAAAACTACTTAAACGTAGTATCGGTGCATACCGATTGTGACTACGACTCAATTTTAGTACTGGCTAATCCAGAAGGCCCAACATGTCACTTAGGCACACAAAGCTGCTTTGGTGATGACGCTAAACCTAGCCTGAGCTTTTTAGCGCAATTAGAAGATGTGATTGTTGAGCGTAAAAACGACGACCCAGCAAAAAGCTACACCGCTTCATTATTTGCTAAAGACTTAAGCCGTAGCTGTCAAAAAGTGGGCGAAGAAGGCGTAGAAGTAGCGCTTGCCGCAATGAAGCACGATAACGATGAGCTTACTAATGAATCGGCTGATTTAATTTATCACCTTACTGTATTGCTACAACGCCAAGGCTTAGCCCTAGAAGACGTTGTAAAATGCCTACAAGGTCGCCATAAATAGCGCCTACTAAAGTAAATTAAAAAGAGGCTCATATTTTATGGGCCTTTTTATTTTCCCTTTTAGTTGAATAAATGATGTGTGTTATAGTGCATGGCTCAATTTATCGGTTACTGTGAACTATGAAAAACTATATTATCCTTCTTATTATCATGTTTATTTTAGCGGGCTGTACCAGCAAAACTAATCAGACCACAATTACAGCAACTACAACGCATCAGTCAGTAAAAACCAAAATCACATCCGATGAATGTAGCAGCGTAAATAACCTAATAAATGGTTATGAGTTTGGTTTTAATTCAATCAAAGCAGATAAAGTGAATAACCCGTTTTCAAACCAATGGCACACTAATACTCATATCATTGGATCTGCCTGTACAATTACTTTAAATAAGTCTGAGCAAGTAAGTTACCAATGCCAAACACCTGTTAAAGCGCAAACGCATGCAGTAAATTCGCATCAAACACTTGCTGAACAGTTACGCCAATGCCTATCAAAAACAGGTTGGTTTGAAAGCCAAAAAGAAACAGCCAGTTCAATTTACAGCACCTTTGTACTTGATACTAAAAACCCGGTTATTACACTGTCTACAAATCAAGAAGGTAATGGGTTTTCTACTCGCTTTGAAATTGCTCCACCGTTAGGATTTTAATAATGCGAAAAACGAATAAAAACACATCTAAATTAAAAAGCGACTGTTTAGGCATATGTGAACGTCGCAGCGGTTATTGCACTGGGTGCGGTCGAACTAATGAAGAAATATTTGATTGGATCATTCTTTCTCAAGAAGAAAAAAACGCCATTTTAGCACAGCCGCGAGCTGACTTAAAAAATCCATAAATTTGCCATTTGCGTGTAACAGCCCCTCTTTAGTATTGCTGAAAACGCTAGGGGGTGAACATCATGGCAGCATTATTTGTAATAAACTTAGCGCGCTCAACGCAGCGACTCGCAAATACTCAAACGCAACTGGCACGTGTTAGCTTGCCATTTGAACGTATTGATGCCGTAGATGGCGCACAATTGAGTACACTACAAAAGTACCTACATTACAGCCCGCAATTGAATAAACAACAGTATCACTATCCGCTAAGCAATGGCCAAATTGGCTGCTATTTAAGCCACCGTAAAGCATGGCAAAAAATAGTTGATGAGAAATTAAAATACGCGATTGTGCTAGAGGATGATTTTTATATTGATGACAGCATTCATAATGCGATAAAAAATATTGAGCAGCTACAGCAGCCCTGGCAGCTTATTAAACTCGCCGCTTATGAAAACCGCACTCGCCCTATTGCCTATCAGCAAAACCTAAATAACCACCAGCGATTAGTCATACATAAAAAACTAATGACCGGCTGCTGCGCCACAGCAATAAGCTATGAAGGGGCTAAGCAATTACTTAAAGCCACAGCTCAATTTGGCCGCCCTGTAGATTGCGACTTACAACATATTTGGGAAACACACGTAAATGGTTTTTCGCTTATGCCATACCCTGTTTCGCAAAATACAGATATACAGAGCGATATTGCAAGCTGCGCTACTAAAACCAAGGTTAAAAAGCTTTTTGCGGCGTAAAGCACAGCAAATTAAAAGCTGTATTTTTAATAAGGTTTGTACAAGCGCCTTTGTAAAAAAATTTAAACAAAATGAAAAAGGAGCCTCAAAGGCTCCAAGTTTAATTACTCAACGCTTATAACATCCTTAAAAGTTGAGAACCTGGTATGCCAGTTTGCGGTAATAACGCGGGGGTAACTGCAAATACTTCTGGGATTTTACTACTGATTTCGTTCATCTTTTTGCGGTTATTTTGTTTATCATAAACATAGTATTTAAGGATATTTCCGTATACATCATCTTTTGCATCTACCTGCTCTAGAGTTTTTAAAGCCTTATCGTAATCAGCAAGGTAAATGTATGCCAGTGCTAAGTTATCAGCAGAGCCAACATGTAGTTTCCCTCCAAGCTGTTTTGATAAATCTTCAAGCTCTTCAACTGCAAGCTCATAACGCCCTAGTTGTATATACGCGGTTGCTAGTGAATTTTTTAAAAAGTAAGGCGGGTTACTACCAGGCTCATACCATTTTTCGTAAGCACTCAATATATCTTCATATTGCTCGAGTTTAGAGTAAACGTGATTTAGCAGCCTAAAGCTTTGTAGTTTGATTTCAGCTTCTTCAAAACCAGCAAGTTTATCTCTATTTAAGTGCCATTGTTGAATGCCTTGCGCAGCTTGGGTTAACAGTTCAGAGTTATCACTTTTTGCCCCTGCTGCACTTTTAAGAAGTTGTGCAAGTTGTTGATTATAAGCTTCACTTTTTACAGGTACCTGAGAAGTTTTACTACTTTGCTGTTTACTACTCGTATTACCATCTACAATTTGCGCTGCAGCTAAAGCACTAAAAGACATTGCCGCCGCAACCATAACCAAATATTTACTTTTCATTGTTTTTTCCTTGTTTAACATTTTGATCCTCTGAATATTAAAGCTCTTAGAATGAGCAATATTCAAAAGTGGGGGGGTAAAAAAGTTGTTTTTATTTATAACGTTTTGCTTTTTTAGTAATAAGCTGGCTAAATCTAATTGGTATTTATCTTTTAGCTTTTCCATACACAACTCGTCACAGCTAAGTTCAAGTTGCTCTCTTGCTAAACCAGTTAACTTTAAGCAGATAGGATTCCACCATAAAACGCTTTCTATAAAACAAATAAGCCACGTCCAATAAATATCACCTTGTTGTAAATGGGTTGCCTCGTGCTGAATGACTGAATCTAATTCTTCACGATTTATCATCGTCGACTCTAACCAAATAACAGGCTTTATTAATCCTGTAGCAAAAGCTGGCTCTGTATGGGTTGTTAGCCTAATTGGATACTGATTTTTGATGTGTTTAAGTTCAGGACTTGGCTTTGAGTTAATGTATAGATTTTTTATAAGCTTTACATATAAGCCCATGCGTAATAAAAACAATCCAAAACCGGCTAAAACTAAAACCATAAAAACATTACTAAG
This sequence comes from Pseudoalteromonas sp. BSi20480, assembly GCF_000241365.1. Lineage (NCBI taxonomy): Bacteria > Pseudomonadati > Pseudomonadota > Gammaproteobacteria > Alteromonadales > Pseudoalteromonadaceae > Pseudoalteromonas > Pseudoalteromonas sp. BSi20480. Next base: position 20,012 of record NZ_BADX01000073.1, read on the forward strand.
TGATGGCAATAAGTCCCATATACCCATATCGCTTTGTAATTCGTCCTTAGTTGCTACTTGTTCAGCGTTTGGTATTAATGCTTTAACATCGGGAATTAATTGCGCCACGTTGAATGTGTAACGATTTGTCCCTTCAAATAACGGTAGCTGGGAAAAGTACTGCCAAGGGACAAACCAACATGCCAAGGCAATCATTAAAATGTAAAAGTTTAATCGTGCAGGGGCATTTTATAACCCTTTTACTGTAAGTAAAATACATAAGCTAATAAGCGTGCAAGTTAGTAAATAATCCGTCATTACCCTCTCCTTTAATCTAACTTCTTATTTTTTAAAAGCGTTTGTAAGTATTCTATATCTTCATCATTTAGCTTTTCTTCTTTGATAAAGTGGGCAATTAAACTACGAGAATTACCTTTAAAAAATCGTTGCATAAAACTAGGCATAGCTTGCTCAGATAACATGTCTTGAGTCACGATAGTTCTAAATACGATAGCTCGCCCTTCAAGCCCACAGCGCTCTATAGCACCTTTTTGCTCTAGCCTATCAACAATGGTTTTAACCGTTGTATAAGCTACTTTTTTATCTTTTTGTTTATCTGATAAAAGTACTTTATGTAGTTGACTTGCGGTGCAGGGTTCTTCCTGCCAAAGCAGCTGCATAATATCCATTTCAAAATCACTAAGTTTCATTGTTGCTCCTATTACTACACTTGTAGTTGTACTGTTACAAATGTAGTAGTAAGAAACCTTAGTGTCAAGACAAAATTGACATATGAATAAAAAATAAACGATAGAAATATAAAAGTCTTAAGAAGGTTTTATAGAAAAGGCATATAAAATAAAGAGATATACTTATTAATCGATTTTAGAAAAACATAAAAAACGAGAGTGTATTTTCAACTAACGCTTTTTATGCTTTAAAGTTTTTTATGACAGGTAGTGAGGTAACTATGCTTTATCGAGCGCTTGGCTTACATCCGCAATTATGTCAGCAATGTTTTCAATACCGACTGATAGACGAATTAAATCGCGGCTCACACCTGCGCTTGCAAGTTCTTCATCATTTAATTGACGGTGCGTGGTTGACGCTGGATGGCACGCAAGCGACTTTGCATCGCCAATATTAACTAAGCGTAAAATCATGTTTAGTGCATCAATAAAACGAGTACCCGCTTCAAGGCCACCCGCAATACCAAAACTTAAAATACCCGATGCTTTGCCACTGGTGATTTTTTGGCTCATTTCTTTATACGGGCTTAATGTTAAACCAGCGTAGTTAACCCAAAGTACTTTAGAGTGATTTTCTAAATACTCAGCTAACTGCTGTGCATTTTCGCAGTGGCGATCCATTCTTAAGCCTAAGGTTTCAAGGCCGATTAAAATGTCGGATGCGTTTTTAGGGGCAAGCGCTGCACCAGTATTTCTCAGTGGCACTACTCTACAACGCCCAATAAATGCAGCTTCAGCAAAGGCTTCGGTATAAACCACATTGTGATACGACGGATCGGGCTCGTTCATCATTGCAAAGCGTGTGGCATTGGCTTTCCAATCAAATTGACCTGAATCAACAATCATACCGCCAATAGCTGTACCGTGCCCGTTTATGTACTTTGTCAGTGAGTGAACCACTATATCGGCGCCTAGCTCAAATGGCCGGCATAAATACGGTGTAGCCACAGTATTATCAACGATAAGTGGGACACCTTTGCTATGAGCAATCTTAGCTAAACGCTCAATATCAACAATATTACCTGCAGGGTTACCGATAGATTCACAAAAAACAGCACGGGTGTTGTCATCAATGGCATCTTCGAATGCGCTAAAGTCATCAGCCTTAATCATACGCGCTTCAATACCTTGGCGGGGTAATGTATGGGCAAATAAATTATACGTACCGCCATATACTTGGCTGGTGCTGACAATATTAGTGCCTACTTCACATAAGCATTGAATCGCATAGGTAATAGCTGCCATGCCCGAGGCTACCGCTAGCGCACCAATGCCACCTTCCATTGCAGCAATACGCTGTTCAAGCACGGCATTAGTAGGGTTCATTATGCGGGTGTAAATATTACCAGGTACTTTTAAGTCGAATAAATCAGCACCGTGTTGCGTGTTATCAAACGTGTAAGATGAGGTATTATAAATAGGTACTGCTGCTGATTTCGTGGTTTCTTCAGACTCGTAACCATGGTGCAGTGCTAATGACTCTAATTTCATAATTAATTCCCTTGGTAAATTATTAAAACATACCACTTAAGGGTAATTAAATGCACGTAAAAATATAAAAACAAAATAAAGAGATAATATAATCAATAAATGCACAATTTATGATTAAACTAGTTGATTTTATTTTAGAGCACCTACCAGCTAATACTAGAGCATGCACAAAACTTGTTAATTCTTATTGTCTATTAAATTGTCACCTCAAAACATAGCAGACGCTGAATGTGAAGTGCAGATTTAACTCGACCGATTTAAGAGCCATGGCACAGTAAAAACCCAACAAATACGCCTTAATGCTGCTGTATATGGAAGTAATAAATTAAACGAAGTCTTAAATCGATTTATGTTTGAATTAGAAAACCATTTAAAAAATGTTATTTAAACACGGTAGTTACATCGCACCAGTTACAAGGTTTACTGCAAGTTAACTATAAAAACGTATCGAAAAATCAATGAGGTCCTGCTCAGGTATTGGTTTACTAAAATAATATCCTTGAGCTAGATCGCAACCAAGTTCTTTTAATATTGTGAGTTGTTCTTTTGTTTCTACGCCTTCAGCGACAACTTTTAACCCTAAACCATGTGACATGGCAATTGTTGCTTCTACTAAACTGTAATCCTCATTATTTTTTGTAATCCCATTTATAAAACCACGGTCTATTTTTAGTACATTAAACGGGTACTTTCTTAAATAACTTAACGAGGAATAACCTGTGCCAAAATCATCCATTGACAATATAACACCTAAATTTGTTATATCGTTTAATGTGTCAGTAATGCTGGACTCTCCACTCATTAAAACACCTTCTGTAATTTCAAGTTCAAGACTTTGAGGTTCAATGTTCGCATTTGATAACGATGTTTTGATAAAGTTAAACAGGCTCAGGTCTTTAAATTGACTAGGAGATAAATTTACTGCAATTGAAAAATTTCTGTTGAGCTGTTCTACGTTCTTCCATCGATTGAGTAAACTAAGTGACTCTTTAATAACAAACTCACCAATAGATATGATCACGCCTGTTTTTTCTGCAATAGGGATAAACTCATCTGGTGCCACACTTCCTAGTACAGGGTTTAGCCACCTGAGTAATGCTTCTGCCCCTATAATTTCGTTCTTTTTAACATCAAATTGCGGTTGGTAATAAAGAATGAATTCATTGCGCTGCAAAGCACCTCGCATTTGCTCTTCTATTGTTAAGCGTCGTTGGATTACAGTATTCATTTGATTAGTAAAAAACGAGTATGTATTTCGACCCAGAGCTTTGGCTTGATACATTGCCGTGTCGGCGTTTCTTAATAAGTCAGACACAGATTTGCCGTTATCTGGAAACATTGCTACCCCAATGCTAATTGTTAACATTAACTCTCGCCCCTCAATTGTGAAAGGTTCTCGAAAATTTTGCAGGAGTTTTTCGGCAATACCCACAGCATTTTGTTGAGTGGAAATTCCTTTTGACAAAATAATGAACTCGTCGCCACCTAAGCGACCAATTGTGTCAGCTTTTCTTAATGCCCTTTGTAAACGATTGGCTGTTTCAATTAAAACTTTATCACCTGCTTCATGACCTAGTGAATCGTTAATTTTTTTAAAATCATCTAAATCTAAGAAAAATACCGCTGCTTTTTCATCATTACGAGTCGCCTCAACTGTTAGCTGTGATAAACGGTCAAGAGCGAGTAAACGGTTTGGTAATTGTGTAAGGCTATCGAAATAAGCTTGTTTACGAATGAGTTGCTCTGATTGGTGTTGTTCTGTTATATCTCGAATAATTATCATTATTTGGTCGTATTTTAAAACTTTGTTAATTCTTGCTTCAAAATACACCTGCCCTTGAGGAACGGACAGCTCATATTTAAACGTTACAATTTCATCTTGTTCAATTGCTTTTTCTATGTAAACTTCAAACTTTTTAGCAACACTCTTCGGTAAAATATCAAGCATATTATTACCAACAAATTGGTCAGGAGAGACATAGAGGGCATCTTGATTATTAGCATGGTAATCGATAATTATTCCTTTATAGTCCATTAAAAAAAGCAAGTCTGGGATTGCTTCAAAAATGGTTTTTAGCATTTGTTCTTTAAATGTGGCAATGGCTTGGGCTTTTTTTACATCCGACAAATTAATGTCTATACAATACATTTGCTTGTTTTTAAATTCATTTTCAAACATTGCGTGGCTTGAATAAACGTATACGTCAGTTCCATTTTTATGTTTAAGTAATATTTCTGCAGCAGGGATTGCTACGCCTTCATTGATCCACTTTGTATGAGCCTCAATTACCATGTCTCTCATAGGGGCTGGTACTATTAATTCTTCTAGCTTCTTTCCAAGAGCTTCCTCTTGTTTATAGCCATAAAGGAGCTCACTCCCTTTGTTCCAATACACAACTCGTCTTTGATCATCATAACCTTGCACTGAGATTGAATTAACACTTTCAAATAATTGGTGCAATGAATCGTTAGTTACAAACTGTTTAGATAATTGATTCACAATTGAGTTGGCAGTCATGCTGTGACTATCTCCTTTAAAATTTCCTTATTTTATAATAGAAGTTAATTGTTGAATTTCCATACACATATATATTTAAAAAATAAGCTTAGGTTTATTATTAATTGTTGGAGCAATAAAAAAGGAGCCTTAGCTCCTTTATTACTGTTTTTAAATCCTATTTAGTATCATTAGGATGCTCAACACCCATCCAAGCTTTGAATAGGGCTTTTTGCTTCTCACTTGCTTGTAAATTAGCAGTTAACTTTTTAGGTTTATCAAACTTTTCAGTTAATACCAATGTGAGGCTTTGTAGTGCATCACGACGAATAAAGTCAATAACCACTTTATCTCCAGGTTTAAACGTCTCAAGGCTAGACTTTAAATCTTTATTAACATGGAGCTTATTAATAGCTACAATTTTATCGTTAGTTGTTAAGCCTGCTTTCCACGCGCTACCACCGCGTTGAACATGCGTTAATGTTAAAAGCTGGCCGGTATTTTTAGCCATTGCATCTATGCTGGCAATAGCCTCAGCACCTTTCGGTCGTTCAAAAGTCAAACCTACTTTATTAAGCAACTCGTCAAAATTAATATTTGCAGGTGAGTCAACATGCTCTTCCCACCAATTTGAATAATCGAGACCTGTCAGGTTTTGTAAAATGCTTAGTACGTCTTTTTCATCAAAGCCCGCTGGTAGCTTATGATTGTTATATAGTGCTTTATGCACATCACGGTAACTTACTTTACCCGCTGTTTTTTCTAGTAAGTCAATATCAAGTACCATTGACAACAATGAGCCTTCTGAATATATGTTGGTACTGTAGTTGCGTCCGTGATCCCCACCTTGGTTAATCCATTTATCAAAACTCGTTTCACTGGCACTTTGAACTTCTCTGCCTGGTGTTTGTAAGTGCCGATTTATGGTTTTTGTTAGGCCTTTAAAGAACTCATCTGTCGTTTCAATGCCTGAACGCACTAATAAATGATCCTCAAAGTAGCTTGTTGAGCCTTCTGCAATCCAAAGTAATTTTGAGTAATTCATATTGGTGTAATCGTAAGGTACCAATCCATTTGGACGATATGCTTTTACATTCCAAGTATGAATAAACTCATGAGCTGCTGTGCTTATGAAACCTAAATAATCTTCACGAGAGCCAAATCGATCACGCGGCCTTTGAATTATGGTCGAATTTAAATGCTCGGTTGCACCACCAGCGCCAGAAGTTGCATGCACCATAAACACGTAGCGCTCATATGGGTAACTATCCCAAATTACATTACCGGTTGTTACTAGCTTTTTAAGATCACGCAGCATTAATTCAACGTCGTAGTTACCCTCTCCCCAAATAACTAATTCGTACTCACGTCCATCAACGATAAATGAGTGAAGCTGGTTAATACCTGTTTCTATAGGCGAGTCCACAAGCACATCGTAATTAGCTGCCTTGAACGAATGAGTAGAATCTAAATTATCCATTCCAGATACTGAACGCCACTGCTTTGGAACATCTAAATTAACCGTTACAGGCTCTTGTCGAAATGATTCGCTAAACATAAAAAAGCCAGAAGCGTCTATAAAAGCGTGGCTATCATCAATATGGCGAGCACGTTTGCCAAGCTCGTTTGCATAGACCTGATACCCTACACTTACTTCCGTTGGTGTATCAATGTGAACACGCCATGTGCTGTGATCGATTTTTTCCCACTTTAAAGGATTACCCTCTTTATCTGTTGGGTTAAAGTAACGTACGCCATTGGCAAGATTTAGTATTTCATAACGGCCGGTGCGCCAAGAAGGTAATTTAATATCAAGATGGGCTTGTGCTGATTTAGGGAATTGAACGCGCACATCACCAAGATGGTGTTGGGGCTGTTCAATACTTAATGAGTAGTTAACATCTGCAAATGCAGATGCAGATAACGCAGCACAAATTGATAAAACTAATAACTTTTTCATAGAAACCTAATTAAGACCTTAATTGTATTCAAGGTTAACAAGCGAACATTTAAATGTGAATTAAAAGCGATAAACACTCATGTATACGAGTTTGTACGCACTAGGTTAATAAAATTATAGAGTTTTTACCGAGATAACTACACTTAATATAAATTTGTTGTAGACTTAGAATAATAAAATTACAAATCATGGTGGCTTGCCTAGGTGTCAGAAAAATCTACTGCTACAGAGAAAAAACTTAAACAAGCAATTGGTGCGCGCATGGCACTTGAAGACGCGCGAAAACATCAAGTAGACACCCTCTCTATTTTCTCATCTAAATTATCTTTAGCCTGTAAGGGTCTAGACACGGAGCTTGATAACAGACTTGCTAACTTTAGAAGCGCATTAAATAAAGGCGTTGGTTTTGACGATTTATTCCCTTTAATCGACGAAACAATAGAGCTGTTAAAAAAGCAAGAAGCCATACAACTATCGCAGCAACGTGACCTGCAAGAAAGTGTTTTATCTGCTGGCAGACAACTACAAAAAACCAAAGGCTTGCCAGAGGGTACACGCCGCTCGTTAAGAAACTTACTTGATCACGAAATGAATAACGTCCACTCCACTCATGACTTTATTCCGCTACTAGAAAAATTAATAAGCTTTTATCATCAGGCATTAAACACAAAGCTACGTGCTGATAGCAATATTAGCTGTGAGGCCACGCCTGCACTAGCGCAAAAGCTGCTTGAACTCGCTAACGACTTAGTTCTTGAAGATGAAGCAACTGTAGAAATTAAACGTATTAAGAGCATTATATCTGAAAGCGATAATTTAGGTTCTTTGCTCGATACGGCCATAAATATAATTACTGTTGTTGTTAAAAATATAAATAAAGAACGAGAATCAGCGCAAAGCTTTTTATCGTCGCTTAACCAAACAATTGAAGAACTACACAAATCAATAGTCGCTACAAGTAAGCACTCAACCTCAATGGGGACTGAGTTTGAAAACCTAAATAAAAGTATTAAAAGTAAAATAGAAAGCTTAAACGAAAAAACACAATCTGCGACTTCTATTTCATCATTAAAAGAGCTTGTTGATAATGAGTTAAAGTCGTTAACTCAAGACTTTATGGCAAAAGAAAAACTAGAACGCGAAGACAGAGAAATACTTGTATCTAGTTTTAATGAGATTAATGGCCGTATTGGCACGCTTGAAACAAAGCTTACAAAATACAAAAAACGCTTAAACGATCAACGTTTTAAAAGCCTGCTGGACGGGTTAACAAAATTACCTAATAGAGCCGCTTTTGACGAACGCTACAATCACGAAATGCATTTATTTAATGTTCAGCAATCAAATGTTACGCTGGTCGTTATCGATGTTGACCACTTTAAGTCAATTAACGATAGATTTGGCCACACAGCTGGCGATATAACGTTGCAAGTTATTGCAAAAGCATTACAAAAGTCGATAAGAAAATCTGATTTTATAGCACGATATGGCGGTGAAGAATTTGTGCTATTAATGAGCGAAACCACTGTTGATAATGCAGTTGCACCGCTTGAAAAACTCAGAAAGGTTATAAAAAGTATCCCGTTTAAATTTAAAGACAAGCAAATTGAAATAACTATCTCCGTAGGCGCTACGCAATTAAAAAAAGGTGATACGCCAATTAAAGCTTTTGATAGAGCCGATGACGCTCTGTATGAAGCCAAAAATTCAGGTAGAGACCGCCTTTGTATAAGTAAATAATGTCATTCGATTATAAATATTGTAAATGTATGACTCAGTAGTAATTTACATAAATAGCAAGGAGTACGCCCATGTTAATACAGTTAAACCCAACTGGTGTATTAGATTTACTATCTCAGTTAGAGGTTGATTTATTAGAACAATCTTCTACCAGCGAACGTTATAAATTATTTAGAAATTGTGTGTTAGCGGTACTCAATGTAGGCAGCCACACAGACGAAAGTTCGCAAATATACGACAAGTATAAAGATTTTGATATTCGCTTGCTCAGCCGAGAGCGCGGTATAAAAATTGAACTTGAAAACCCTCCAAAAACAGCCTTTGTAGATGGTGAAATAATCACCGGTATACACGAACATATATTTTCAGTTATTCGCGATATTTTATTTATTTGTCAAAAGTACGAAAAAGACCTGCAAGAACAAAAAGACCATAACTCATATGGTGTTTGATATGCTCAGAAATGCGCATGCACTTCGTGTAAACAGCGAGCCTAATATGGTGGTTTGTTGGGGTGGACATTCAATAAACGAAACTGAGTACAAGTACACCAAACAAGTGGGTTATGAACTTGGCTTGCGTGGATTGAATATTTGTACTGGTTGTGGACCTGGGGCAATGAAAGGTCCAATGAAAGGTGCCACCATTGGCCATGCTAAACAACGCATTAAAAACAATCGTTATTTAGGGTTAACAGAACCCAGCATTATTGCAGCTGAACCCCCTAACCCAATAGTAAACGAACTCGTTATTTTGCCAGATATAGAAAAACGGTTGGAAGCATTTATACGCACAGCTCATGCAATTATTATCTTTCCAGGTGGTGCGGGCACTGCCGAAGAACTATTGTACTTACTAGGGATTTTATTGCATCCAGATAACGAAAAGCAGTGTTTGCCCGTTATTTTAACAGGACCAAAACAAAGTAAAGATTACTTTGAAAAACTCTGTGAATTTATCGAAATGACACTCGGCAAAGAAGCATTAGACAAATTTGAAGTGATTATTGATGATCCGAGTTTAGTAGGTCAAAAGCTAAAATCTAAAATGGCCAATGTACGCGAGTATAGAAAAAGTGAAGGCGATGCGTATTACTTTAATTGGACGCTTAAAATTGATCACGATTTTCAGCAGCCTTTTGCACCCACACATGAAAATATGGCAAGCTTAGACCTACATTTGGATCAACCAAAACAACAGCTTGCAGCAAACTTACGACGTGCATTTTCAGGTATTGTTGCGGGTAATGTTAAAGATGAGGGTGTTCGAGCAATCAAAGAACATGGACCTTACACTCTCAGCGGTGAGCCTGCCTTAATGCAAGATATGGACGTACTTTTACAGGCTTTTGTTGATCAGGGTCGTATGAAACTCCCTGGTAGTAAGTATATTCCGTGTTACAAAATAAAAGCATGAGTCGTACAGTTTGAAACCCCATTTATTATTAATTGATGCGCTTAATTTAATTAGGCGCATTTACGCAGTTGATGCTAACCAAAAACATAGCAACGAAGAGCAATTAGTGCATATGTGCAGCGAACGTGTAGCTCAAGCATGCAAAAAAATGCTTCGCATAACGGATGCAACACATGCTATTGCGATATTTGATGGGGATAAAAGTTGGCGTTATCACTTTTATGAACATTATAAACACTCCAGAGCCCCAATGCCTGAAACGCTAAAAAGTGCGTTGCATCATTTTAAATCAGCAATAGAGGAAACCGGCATTGTTGTTTTTGAACCAAAAAATGATGAAGCTGACGATATTATTGCCACCCTTGCTTGCAAAGCTGCTGATAATAAAATCACGAGTACTATCGTATCCACTGACAAGGGATTTTTACCGTATTTAAACAGTGAAATACATATTTACGATTACTTTAAAAGGCAGCATTTAGATGAACCTGCAATACATGAACGCTTTGGGGTAGATAAGAATAGACTCGTCGACTTTTGGGCGCTTGCAGGCGATAAAACGAATGATATACCTGGTGTTAAAGGCGTTGGTATAAAATCAGCTCAACAGCTTGTTAATAATTACACCTCTATAAATGAAGCATTAAGTGATGAATTACTTAATTCAGGACTACGCAAAAAACTTGAAACCAATATGGATATGTACGTTATCTCCAAACAATTGGTTAGTTTAAGAACAGATATAAATTTAGGGTTTAGTTTAAAGCAGCTCAGGCTTAATTAGTCGCAAGTAAATAGCGTGTATTTATAGCAAAACGTATACTAATACCCGTGGTAGTATTTAAGGTAAATAGTGTTGAAAAAGTTTATACGGTATTTAATTTTAGGATTGGGGCTATATGCGCTCATTGCAACTTTGGTGATTGCTTTTTACAAAGACGATCCTCAAGCTATGATTTGGCAAGATCGAGAGTCATTTAACAAGCGCTACATTGAAAAACTTTCGCTAGATTCTCAAACTACACTCAATACCGTACTTGATTATCTTGGTAGCCCAGACCTGACATTTGCTAAGCGGGATAACGAACAAGTATTACAGATTATTTTTTATCGTACTCAGCATATTACGTCAGACGGGATAACGACAATGGATGAATGCACAGGTTTATTATTTAAAAATGGCCAGCTCATTTTATGGGGACCTAGTGCGTACAGTAAATATCAGGAAGAAATTGGGTGAAGGCATAATGGATGAGCCTCTTGCGAATCGTTTAAAGCAACTGCACGAAAATACGCAGCGTTTTTTAACCGGCTATAATAACAAAGAGCAATGGCAAGCCTTATACCCTATGGCTTGTAAATTAGCTGAACAATATAGAATCTTATACGAACACTGCCCTAATGCACTGTTGTCTAAATTAACGTTATTTAATCCTCAATACAGCTATTCGACTAATTTAGTTATAAGCCAATGTGTAATTACCGCCGGCTTATGCGCTAGCCAAAATTACGATAAAAAACTTACCGAACTTTATATTAGCGCTGCGCTTGTGGAGCATATATGTGTTTGTTCGCAGTTAAATAAGCTAGCTGAACAGTCTAAATTTAGTGCCAATGATAAAAAAATTTGGCAGCTTCGCCACCAATTTGCAGCAAAAATAATGTTGAGCTGCGGCAATAGCGCAGCCCCTATTACACATATACTCGCTAAACTAAATAAATATAAGCAAGCCCTTGTAAACACGCCTAAAACAATGCTTTACGATGGTGGAATTACGCTTGTTGCATTAGCTAATATAATAGCAATGAATATAACTCATACCCCTGCTAAAAAGCACATAAGTTTTTATCAAGCTTTGGCCGACTTATATTTACGCACGCCAAATCTGTTTGCACAACATTTGGTGAAGTCTTACGTGGCCGACGTCGGACCCTTTTTAGCTGGTAGCCGAGTTATATATCAAGATCAAAGTATGGTTTATTTAGCGACCGACAAACAAAACCGACACATTTTAGTTAACTCAGAAAATAAACAGAAATTAGCTTGGTATAGAATAAAAGCGTCACTAAAAGACAATCCCAAACAATGGAAGTGTGCAGATAAAAAGCTTATATACAGTGTATGGAACAGTGAACATATTACTATTAACCAGCCAAGCAGTTTAGATAAACCAAGGCAACTAATTGAGTTAATTAGTCAAATTAAAGTTAACCAAGAATATAGTTTTAAAGGTTTGAATAAAATAATGGGTCATCACCCTGAGATTATTGCGCGAGTATGTGAAGCCGTAAAACCTTATAATAAAGAACATCAAGCAGCTAAAGATCTCCGCCATAGCTTGTCGATGGTTGGATACAATAATGCACCTGCGATTATTCAGCGCGTTGTATTTGAGCAATTGGTGAATTCAACACCCCATCCACTACAAAGGTTTATAGTAAATAGATTAGACAGCTTAGTAAAAATAATGGCTTTATTGGTAGCACCTAATAAGCAGTATCAATTTGAGCACATAACTTTACCTCTGTATGCATATACTCATTTTATGTTAACCCAATGCAGTACTCACTTAACACGAAAAATAGCTATCGATGAAGTGCCTAACAAAACGCTAAGTGCACCATTTAGTGCATTTTTTGGTGTAGAAAGTATTAAAAATGAACACATCGAATCATTGTTTTCACAATTGCTGAGCGATAACCCTTGGGCAAACACATTGTTACAGGCAGAGCACACAGCAAAAAAACAGCTAACAAATAAACATAAGCTATGGGTCGCTTTAAAAGTAATTGCGCAACAGGTTTTCAAACCAGAACTAAAATTAACCCCATGGCAACAGCAAACTCTTAGTGAACAACTAAAATTAAATGGCTGGAATGAAGAGCGGACTTTTTACGACCAATTAGGAAATCTTCAAATATATAACAATATTTAGTTCGGTTATTACCACTATAAATACAGGTTATACCCATTATTTATTCTATAAACTGGCAAAATAAGCGTTAAATTGGTATAAATGCGCCCTTAAAATTTTCAACCATTCACATAAATGACCTAACAAGCAGCTACTCTCTCAGAGTAATTATTTATGTGCACATCAAACTCTTTAAAGGAAAAGATAATGGCCAAACAAACCATCACAGTGATCAAAGGCGACGGCATCGGTCCTAGCATCATCGACTCAGCACTTGAAATACTAAAAGCCGCAGGATGCGATTTTGATTATGAATTTGTTGATGCTGGCCTAGCCGCTCTAGAAAAAACAGGTGAGTTACTTCCACAAGAGACAATTGATACAATTGCTAAAAACAAAATCACACTTAAGGGCCCGTTAACTACCCCTGTAGGTGAAGGTTTTACGTCTATTAACGTAACACTGCGCAAGCAATTTGGCTTATACGCTAACGTACGTCCAGTAAAATCATTTGTAGGCACTAAAGCACGTTACGATGATATTGATATCATCACTATTCGCGAAAACACACAAGGTATGTACTCAGGCGCTGGCCAAGTAGTGAGCGAAGACGGCAATGAAGCAGAAGCAAAGTCTGTAATAACGCGTGAAGGCGCTGAAAAAATCGTAACATTTGCTTATGAGCTTGCGGTACGAGAAGGCCGTAAAAAAGTAACAGCGGTTCACAAAGCGAACATTTTAAAATCTACTTCTGGCTTATTTTTAAAAGTTGCTCGTGAAGTAGCTGAGCGTTACCCACAAATTGAATCAACAGAGATGATTGTTGATGCAACGTGTATGAAACTTGTAATGACACCAGAAGAGTTTGACGTTGTTGTAACGACTAACTTATTTGGTGATATTTTATCAGACCTATGTGCTGGCTTAGTAGGCGGTTTAGGTATGGCACCAGGTGCAAACATTGGTGAAGATGCTGCAATTTTTGAAGCTGTGCACGGTAGCGCACCAGATATCGCGGGTAAAAACCTAGCAAACCCTACCTCAGTAATTTTAGCGTCTATTCAAATGCTAGAGCACTTAAACATGGGTGACACAGCTGAACGTATTCGCAGCGCTGTTGCTGATGTAATTAAATCAGGTGACCGTACTACACGTGATTTAGGTGGCAGCCACGGAACAACTGATTTCACACAGTCAGTGATCGACCGCCTGTAATTTAATAAAACGTTCAAAAAGCCAGCATTTTTGCTGGCTTTTTTTATGCCATTTAAGTGCGTTTAAATCTAATTGAAATTAACAATATAAGAATTAATAACCCGCCAAGCGCCCCTCCACTAGAGCTTGAACCGCTATTAGTTTGAGATTGTGCTACCGTTACGGATAAGTCATCACTAATAACCTCTCCCGTAATTGTGTCGGTTATAGTTAAAGTAACAGAATAACTGCCCGCATTTTGATAAGTATGACCTGGGTTTTGAACTTGAGAAAGCTCACTGCCGTCACCAAAATCCCAGCTATATGTATAATTTTTAAACCCACCTAACACATCAGCGTTAAATTGGACCGTTAAATTATTTGTTGAAAAACTGGTATTAACTGCGAGTGGAACATTGACGTTTACATTAACGTTTTGAGATACCGACATTCCTTGGTCGTCAGTCACTGTTAGAGACAATAAATAATCACCCGAGTGTAAATAGTCATATGAAATGGCTTGTGATGCTAGCGAACTGCCATCGCCTAAATTCCACAAATAACTGTATGGTGCTAACCCTCCTGCAACTTCAGCTTTTGCCGTTAGTAGCCCTTGTGTTATTTCGTAATCAATTTCAGTGATACTCAGGGGTGCGGCAATAATGACTGTTGTTGTTGCTACTTGCTCTTCTTCACCGTTGCTTGCCGTAAATGTTACATCATAGCGTCCGTAACTCTCAAAAACGTGCGAAGGGGATAACTCAGAACTTGTTCTGCCGTCACCAAAATCCCAAGTAAACGTATCAGATGGCGAAAGCGTCAATCCATCAACTGTAAAATCTGCTGTGAAATCTGAGAGTGAGTAACTAATGCCATTTGATGGCTCGTAATTTAATAATATTTCTATGCTTTGATTATCGTTTTCTTGGTTTGTGAGCGTAAAACCAAAGCCAACTTGTGGTAATTTAACACCCGATTCAGTTTGTTCTGCAAAGCCATAGTCCATCTCGTCACTAAAAGAGCTGATAGCAGATAAATCGTCATCTCCTAGCCCTGCTCGTTGAGCATAAAGGCTAAATGCGGCATCTCTTATTTGAATAGCGGTGTTTGCTGGTGATTGCGTGCCTCCTTTATTGATAGCACGCTGATCTACGTCAACAACCAATGCAAAACCACTACCGGGGTGCTCAGTTGTATTGTTATCAGTGTGCGAATCATCGCTGTACCACAGTAATAATCCCGGCGAGTAACCTTCTTTTTGTAATCCACTATCTATACCCGAATAGTCACGTAACTGCAGGTAGTAGTAAGATGGCATAGCAAATACATAACTCCCTACTTTTGCAAACCCGGATAAGGTCGTATTACTTTGAGTTTCTGCGTTATTTTGCCAAATTAATGAACCATTTTGCTCAATGCGCATATCGTCAATAACAAAACCATAATAATGCGTATTAGCGTCTGTTAAGTATTGTACTTGTAACTCTATTGTTTGCCCTGCATAAGCAGATAAATCAAATTGATGCGTTAAGTATCCGTTAGGAAGTTGTGCATCAGGATTTAAAAATGAATCACCTGTAATATAAGGACCAATATTGCCATAGAAAGGGTTAGTAGGTTGCGTATAGTTACCCGCAATTGGCACACCATTAACCTTTATTTGAACTAAGTCATAATCTTGCTCAATGCTATAAAAAGCAACAAAGCTCAGCATAAGCGATTCTGTCGTGCTTGGTAAATTAATGGTGTTCACTAAACGAGTATTAAGATTATCGCCGGTATTTGAATAATATTGAAAAACGCCTTCGACTGGCGTTTTAAATTTTTCAAGCCTTGGTGGCAATGTGACCTTTACTTGGCTTTGTGATTTAGACGTACTTGATGCGTTATTAATCACTTGCACTGGGTTCGTAACAACCTCATCCATATCAAGGCTAAGCTGGTTTACCCAATTACCTTGGTAGCGTGTTTGAAGATATTCTAGCGCATATGGGCTAAACATTACTGGCTCAGACCCTCGTGGTGAACCCGCCCACGTACCTGACGACATAACCGACCATGAGGCGACAGGCTCACCTACCGTATTAGACTGTAAATCGTATTCATCTTTTAAACCTAAATCGTGCCCAAACTCATGAACAACAACACCAATGGCGGCATCAATAGGGTTTATTGTGTATCCAAATAGCTTTATATCACTCCCAACAACTTCAGTTGGTTGGCTATTTTCGTCTAAAACATAATAACGATGTGACCAAATTGCATCTGTTGATAAATAACCCCCGCCCGACTCTTCACCAATACTAGAATGAAAAATCATAACATGATCGATTATCCCATTTGGTTCGTCGGTAATACCATCACCGTCTATGTCATCAAGATCAGTTAAGTCATAATCAGCCAAATTAATATTAAATTGTGCAACCGCTTTTTCAACAGCTTCTTTTACAAGGCTCGGCGCATTTTTATCTCGGGTAGAGCCTAAACGTTCACCATAAAATTTAGCGTTATTATTTGCAGTTACCCACCCGTAAACTTGCCCTTCAAAATTAAGGCTGTTGCCAGAAGCCGCTTTATAATAATCGGCCGCCGATAAAAGAACCTGTCCGTCAGGGCCTTCATAGCCGTTAGTGTTAAACAGCATCTGCTGGTAATGATCGTGGGAGTAGTCGGTATAAAACATATCAGTGTCTTGGGGAGTTAACTGGTTTTCGTCGTGCTTTAAATCAGGAAAATCAACTAAAATAGTTAATACTTTAACGGTATTGACTCGATCATCTGGGGTTAACCCCGCTGAAAAACTAGATTGTTCACTAGGTAAGAGCCCCTTTTGTATTGAGTTATATGTCGATAAACGAGGTAGCTGACTAAACCCATTTTTTAACGCTACTTGCACAGGTGATTTGTTATTGATGTATTCATTGTAAGACGCTTCTAACTCATCGGAAGTTAAGTCTTCTTTTTTATTAAGCCAATACAAAATTCGTTCTTTGTTGGTCACACCTACATCGTGCGGAGTAGATGTTTTAGCTACAGTTATAGAGCTAAACAACGTAGTAATAAGAGTAAGTAACGCTATTTTGTTCACTGTATATTCCTCAAACAATTTGTTAAGCACATCATACCTAATAACAACTATTTAAACATGTTATAAACCAGCTTAAAGTATACGTAAGCAATCTATAATTGCTTACTACTAAAACAACAGCAAACAAAGCAAAAACAAGCGCACTGCATATTATCTCCCTAAAAACTTCAAATCAAACGCACAAAAAGCAACAAACCACTAAAAAACAATAAAAAACGAATTTAAAATGCAAAAAACAACATTCAAGGTTGACATAAACACTTAAAACACTTAAAAATAAACCCATATAAAATTTCACATCAAAGCAGTGTTTTGCTGAGTAGAGTAAATAACTATGAAAACACAATTTAACCTTCTAGTCGTTCTCGTACTGGTCTTAGTAATAAGCCCAGCGGGGATGTATTAAAAGGTAATACTGCTTTTTAAAAACCCCCGCACCACGGCGGGGGTTTTTTTATGCACAAAAAAAGCGCAGAGGAATGAGGATGAGCAAACAAGAGTATAATGGCTCTGAACTAGTCGTTCAGGCATTAAAAGAATTAAAGGTAAAATATATATTTGGCTACCCAGGTGGCTCAGTATTAGATTTATACGATGCACTTTTTCAACAAAATGATATTGAGCACATCTTAGTTAGGCATGAACAAGCAGCAACACACATGGCTGACGGTTATGCACGTGCTACTGGTGAGGTCGGTGTTGTTCTTGCTACTTCAGGCCCTGGTGCTACAAATTGTATAACCGGTATTGCAACTGCGTACATGGACTCAATTCCGATGGTTGTATTATCTGGGCAGGTACCTACTAGTCTAATTGGTGACGACGCCTTCCAAGAAACAGACATAGTTGGTTGCTCTCGACCAATTGTAAAACACAGCTTTAACTGCAGAAGTGCACAAGAAATACCTGCAATTTTGGCAAAAGCTTTTTATATTGCAAGCACTGGTCGCCCTGGGCCTGTTGTTGTTGAGCTACCAAAAGATATGCTTAATCCTGCTGTCAAATTTGAATACGACTTCCCTGCAACGACTGAACTTCGAACTTACAGCCCAAATACCAAAGGCCATTCAAAACAAATTAGAAAAGCAGTGGCCGCTATATTGGAAGCTAAAAAGCTAGTTATATATTCTGGGGGTGGCATTATCATCTCAAACACCTCAGAGCAATTAACACGCTTAGTAGAATCATTGAATGCACCTATTACCAACACTTTGATGGGTCTGGGTGGTATTTCAGGGGTTCACCCCAATTTTATCGGTATGCTCGGGATGCATGGCACGCTAGAGGCCAACAAAGCTATGGCAAATGCCGACGTTATATTAGCATTAGGCGCTCGCTTTGATGATCGGGTTACAAATAACGTTAAAAAGTTTTGCCCTAATGCAACTATTGTTCACGTAGATGTAGACCCTACCTCTATTTCTAAAACCATTAAGGCGCATATACCTGTGGTAGGTTGTTTAGACACTGTACTTAAACAACTACAAGATGGAATAGACAAAAGCACAATTCAAATAGATCGCAGTGCACAAGAAGATTGGTGGCGACAAATTATTAGCTGGCGCGAACAAAAATGTTTGGGTTACAAACAAAGCCCTTCAGAAAAAATCAAGCCTCAAGCTGTCATTGAAGCGCTTTATAAAGCAACAGACGGCGAAGCATACATCAGCTCTGATGTAGGGCAGCATCAAATGTTTGCAGCACAGTATTACCCATTTAAATACCCTCGCCAATGGATCAATTCAGGCGGATTAGGCACTATGGGCTTTGGTTTACCGGCTGCCATGGGCGTTAAGCTCGCATTTCCTGATAAAGAGTCGGTGTGCGTAACTGGCGATGGTTCTATTCAAATGAACATTCAAGAGCTTTCTACGTGCTTGCAGTACAACTTAGCCGTTAAAGTCGTCTCTCTTAACAACCGCTCATTAGGAATGGTACGCCAATGGCAAGATATGGTGTACGGCGGTCGTCATTCATCATCTTACATGGACTCACTACCTGACTTTATAAAATTAGTTGAAAGCTATGGCCACGTTGGTATTCAGGTAAACACACTTGACGAGCTTCAACCCGCGATTGACAAAGCAATGAGCATAACGGATCGTCTAGTATTTTTAGACATACTTGTCGACGAAAAAGAACATGTGTACCCAATGCAAATTAAATTAGGTGGCATTGACGAAATGTGGTTACGTAAAGGAGTTAAAGCATAATGCGTCGTATTTTATCAATATTATTAGAAAACGAACCCGGTGCACTATCTCGTATTGTTGGACTATTTTCACAACGAGCATATAACATTGACAGCCTAACGGTAGGTACTACTGACGATCAGTCTTTATCGCGTATTACCATAACAACAATGGGTGACGACCGAATTGTTGAACAAATTACCAAGCAAGTTAACAAGCTCGTTGATGTATTAAAAATTATTGATTTAACAGAAATGAGCCACATTGAACGAGAACTACTCCTTGTAAAAGTATTTGCACAAGACGAAACAACGCGTGCCGCAGTTACTCGTGTAGTAGATGTGTTTAAAGGTGATATTTTAGATATGGGCCGTCAGAGTTACAGCTTACAACTTGTGAGCAGCACAGACAAAATAGAATCATTTTTAGATACGCTACGCCATGAAACAGATATCATAGAAGTTGTACGTTCAGGTGCAGTTGGAATTGGTAGAGGCGATAAAGCCTTAAAAGCATAACTTTTCAAATACTGAGCCGTTACATTACGGCTTTTTCAACACAAAAAAAAAGGGCTTATTAGCCCTTTTTTCAATTAATTTGTAAAACCAATTATAGGTTTACTTGGTCTTTAAGACCTTTACCTGCTTTAAAGCTTGGGATAGTTGCCGCTGCGATTTGGATCTCAGCACCCGTTTGAGGGTTACGGCCTGTGCGTGCAGCACGTTCTTTAACTGAGAAAGTACCAAAACCAACTAATGCTACTGAATCACCTTCTTTAAGTGCAGAAGTTACAGCGCCAGTAAACGCGTCAAGAGCACGTGTAGCAGCGGCTTTAGAAATTTCCGCGTCAGTAGCAATTTTTTCAACTAATTGAGCTTTATTCATTGTTAGATTCCTATTCGTTATTATTTTGCCTTCGCAAAACCTATCTTTATGTATTTTTTAAAAGTTAGCAACAGCAAATTGCAATTTTTAGTTAAAATCTTATAAAACACATAAAATTATATTAATTTCCGCTAAAATACAGCATCTTGTGTTAACAAAGACTTAATTTTTGTACAATTTTGGTGCATGTTAATCAGCATATAAAAACTATATTTTTTCGATAACTAAGGTCACTTCCCCGACCTCGACACCAAACTTAACAATAGATGTGCGGTTAATCAAGCGCGATTGTGTTACCAAGTACATCCAATCATCAAAATTAACTTCTAAAGTGCTTCCGTCATAAGGGAGTTCTACGTTGTAGTTCCAATGAAATACACTGCCATCACTCTTACCTTGCGCAACGCCAAGAACGTCTGCAGCAGTCCCTGTAAGGGTGTTATCGTCATTAAGGGTTATTTTCCAGATGCGTTTTTGTGTTTCACCATCATCATACACAAAGTCTTCTTCTATGACGCCCTGGTTGCCCTCCCACGTAGCGTTCATATCAACGACTAACTTACGGGTTAACTCACCTTTAAAGTCTTGCACTATGCCATATGCTTTTAATTTGCCGCTAAAGAAAGTTTTAAAGTCAAAATTGGGAGTTGTTTTACTGTAGTGTTCTACATTAGGCGCTGAGCAACTAACCAAAAAAAGTGCAAATACACACACAAAAATCGTTTTTAACGCGTTATTAATAATCATTTTAATTTCCTAATAGTTTTTTTCTTAAAGCTGGCTCTGACGTATTTTTACCTAACCAAATAGCTAAAAAATCACTTGAAAACGCAACATCATCAATTACGCCAACCTCGCTATCGTTATGCAAAAAAGTACTTTTGCCTTCCTTATCAGTTATCAGCGTTAACGAATCACCTTTACCTATGTTTGGCCAAATAGACAAAAGCACCTCATCGTACTTGCCGACTAGATTTTTTTTACCTATGTGCTCCCACTGCTCATTGGTTGCTTTAACTATATCTTTGGCGTCAAAATCACGTAAATAGGTCAGCTTAAATTTGACAGGGTGTTCACCCAAAGCATAATCGCCAGAAGGGGTATACAAGGTGGCGTCGTAAACATCCCAAAACAAGTATTCCATTCTACCCTCGCCCACTTTGCTATATTCAACATTAGCAAAGGCAGAAGTAGACAATAAAAGACATAAAACAGTTGTCGTTATGATTGATTTCACGATTAAAGTCCTTCTTTTAATAACAAATAAAAGGGTAAACTAATTTTGACTTGCTAAAATAATCGACTTAATTTTTTGGTTTATAAATACAATAAACGTAAAGGCTGCCGACCAAATAACACCGTAGGCTACCCAAAACTGCCATAGCGGTAAGCCTAAATTAATTACGTTAAAACGCGCACCCGCCCAGTAGCTAGCTGGCGCAAAAATAAGGCAAACAACAAATACCTGCCAAAGTCTTAATCGACTTAAAAAATGCATCGATGTATTTAATGAAAGAAGCAACGCGGCCCATAGAAGTACCAGCCAAATTGGAAAAGGATCAACTTTAAATGAAAGTAGACCAAGCTCCACCGCTATGTATTCAAGTAGCAAAGCGATAGGAAGCGCTTTTAGTAGCAATAATCCATCTTGTTTTTTTTGCTTTGATAAGTAAAACATTAAGCCAATGATGCCAGCGCTAAATAAAAGTGATTGTCCTTCAAGCAGTAATGATAAAAACCACACTGCTTGAAACAAGACAAAATTAATAAGCGAGTGCAATTTTATCTACATTGCTGCTAAAGCGAGGTTTGCGCGCCATTAAATGTACAGTACTGGTTGCACGCGTTCTAAATGCACCTTCACAGTACGCAAAATAAAATAACCACAACCTATAAAAGCGGTCATCAAATTTCGTGCGGTCTAGGTCAGGCCAACTTTTGATAAAGCGTTCACGCCAGTCAGCTAAGGTTCGTGCGTAATGCGTTCCAATATCACTAACAGTATGGATAACCATATCGGTGTTATTTTTGATTTGCTCACTCATTTCGTTTAATGAGGGTAAACACCCACCAGGGAAAATATACTGTTGAATAAAATCTGAATTTTTAAGGTAGTGCTTGTATCGCTGATCGCTTATGGTGATTGCTTGTATCAACATTGCGCCATCGTCTTTGAGTAGCGAACCGCACTGGGTAAAAAAGCTAGGTAAATATTCGTGGCCAACCGCTTCAATCATTTCAATCGAAACGAGTTTGTCGTATTTGCCCGTGAGTAGTCTGTAATCAAGCTTAAGAAGCGAAATTTTATTCTCTAAGCCTAACTCTTTAATTTTTTCTGCAACAAAGTCATGTTGCTCGTCAGATATTGTTGTAGTCGTCACGTGGCAGTCGTAATGTGTTGCTGCGTAAATGGCAAATGCGCCCCATCCTGTGCCAATTTCTATAACGGAATCGCCAGGTTGCAATTCTACCTGTTCACATATGCGCTTTAATTTGTACTGCTGCGCGTCTTCTAGACTGGCATCTTTTGATGGATAAACAGCACACGAGTAAAGCATTTCTTTACTCAAAAACGATTCGTATAAATCGTTACCTAAATCATAGTGAGCAACTATATTTTTTTTAGAGCCTGACTCAGAATTTTTATTTTTTAAATGAGTTAGTCTGTGGGCAATGTTGCTGAAAAACGCGAATTTTTTCTCAAACTCGTCTAACTGTTTTTCATTTATAGCAAATAACTCAATTAGTCGGGTTAAGTTGTCACAACTCCATTGACCTAAAATGTAAGACTCGCCTGCGCCAACACTTCCAGATAATGCAAACGCCTTGTACATCGCTTTGTCATGAATTGTTACCGTTACTTTTAAGTCGGATGATGCATCTCCAAAAACAAGCTGCAGATCTTCATCAATAACGGTGATTTGCCCTGTTTCTATTGAAGAAAAAGCTTTAAATACTAATTTTTTATAAAGCCCTGTAAACCAGCCCGTGTTTTGTTCGCAATTTAAGCTAGACACTTTTTCCATTAGAACACCTATATTATTTTTATTACTGCTTGTATGTAATTTGTGACTTTTAAGAATGACCTAAAAAAGGCACTCTTTTTATAAACAGCTTCAACGCTTGGTAATAAATACCTTTAAATATTGTCCACGTCATTGCTGGGAATCGCTTTAACAACTGACTCATTTCTTTTTCAGTCAGTTCTTTGCGGGTTAATCGAAGAGTAGCATCAAATAGCAATTCTCCATCCCGCTTATTTTCAATATGAATCAATGTTTTATCTTGCGTTAACCTAATTGTCCAATGATAGTTCATATCAAGGTTCATAAAAGGTGATACGGAAAATACTTTTTTAAAGTTCACTTTTTTTTCTAGTGGTATCAAGTAGTAGTGTCGCTCATTCCATGGCGTATTACTTACTTCAGCCACCATGTACTTAAACTCACTGTCGCTATGACCATAAAAGAAAAAATTTACAGGGCTAAAGTAAATACCAAAGCAACGGAGCTGTCCTAGCATGTATACATGGTTAAAAGTCTCAGTTACACCAAGCGATAATAACTGATGATTTGCACGTTCAATGATTGACGCATCATTATTGTGGGGCTTATTAACAAAGTAGTCTGATTCGTTAAACTTTAATGCTTTTGAACCAGACGTACCTAACCATTTATGCTTATTGTTCAATTGCTCTGGGTTGTTGAGATCAACCCACATCATATAAAGTGGATTACTAAAATGATGAGTCTTAACAGCAAAACGGCGATGCTTAACATCGCCTAAATAAACAGCACTAGTCAAATTCAACCCCTAACTGCCTTGCCACATCTACACCACTGCGTACACCATCTTCATGAAAGCCGTTGTACCAATAGGCACCACAAAAATAACTATTATTTTGACCATCGATCGTTTGTTTAAGCCCTTGCGCAGCAATAGACTCTTTGTTGAAAACAGGGTGATGATAAGTGAATTCACGCAATATTTTGCTTTTATCTATCCCTTCAAGGTGGTTTAACGTAACGCAAAACTGCGTGTCTGATTGAATACCTTGCAATATATTCATCTGGTAAGTAACAACAGCTGCTTTGTCGGTATTGTTATTTAATAAATAATTCCAACTAGCCCAAGCGGCTTTTCTGTCAGGTAGTAAATTTGTATCTGTATGAAGTACTACTGAATTTTCAGTATAAGGAATTGCGCCAAGTACTGATTTTTCTTGGCTTGTTGCATCACCAAGTAGTTTGAGTGCTTGGTCTGAGTGGCACGCAAAAATAACTTTATCAAAAAAGTGCTGCTCGCCATTAGCAAGCTCAATGGTTACATCGTCATTTGCACGTGTTACCGATTTAATATCAGTGTTAAGCTTTATTCTGTCAGCAAACCCTTTAATTAATGGGTTAATGTATTCACGTGATCCACCCGGTACAACATACCATTGCGGCCTATTTGTGATATCTAAAAGGCCATGATTAAAGAAAAACTTTACAAAAAACTCTACGCCTACGTTTTCCATTTCTTTAATACTAGTAGACCAAATAGCTGCGCCCATAGGTAAAATATAATGATATTTAAAAAAGTCGTTAAACTGATTTTCATTAAGTAGCTGACCGAGTGTTTGCGATTGCTGATATTCGCCTTTTTCGTGTATGGCTTTACATAGTTTGTTAAATTTGACTATGTCAGATAACAAGCGCCAAAATTTAGGCCTAAAAATATTTCTTCTTTGTGCAAATAAACTGGTGAAGGTATGGCCATTGTACTCAAAGCCTGTTGCCTCATTATGAACACTGAAACTCATTTGGGTTTCTTGCTTTTTTATACCAATACGCGCAAGTAACTTTTCAAAATAAGGGTAGGTTCGGTTATTAAAAACAATAAATCCGGTATCCACGGCGTAATTAACGCCCTTAATATCTACGTCAACAGTCGCAGTATGCCCGCCAATATAATCGTTTTTTTCAAATAAAGTGACATCGTAGTGTTTGTGAAGCAAATGCCCACATGTTAAACCTGATACACCAGTTCCTATTATTGCTATTTTTTTCAACGGGTTAATCCTTTTGCTATTTTAAGCCAAAGCGGCAAAGGCAATATCCGCAATGCTTTTAATATAAGCGTAAAGCGATACGGAAAGTGTACCTCTTTACGTCGTTTGTTTATTCCTTTGATCATATAATCTGCCGCTTCTTCAGCGGTCACTGCCATAGGCATGGGAAAATCGTTTTTTTCAGTCAGAGGCGTTTTTACAAACCCTGGGTGAACTAACGTGACATCCACATCCATCAAATCAACGGCTAGGCTTTTAGCTAAATAACTTACGCCCGCTTTAGACGCCCCATAAGCCTCGGAGCGTGGTAACGGTAAGTATGTAACGCTTGAACTAACAATAACTAATTGACCGCCACTTTTAACTTTAGGGAGTAATGCTTCTAAGCAGTAGCCAACCGACAGTAAATTTGCATTAATTACGCGCTCAAACAAAGCACTGTCAAAGTTTTTTGCGTCGTCTATGTATTCACAATTGCCCGCATTAAGAATTACTCGGTCAAAGTGTGGGTATCCAATGGTTGCTTCTTTAATATCTTTTAGGCTTGTTGCATCAAACTTACAACTTTCTATGTTGTTATGTTTTGAAAGCTCAGCTAGTTTTTCTGTATTACGTCCACATGCAATAACGGTGTCGCCCATTTGTGCATATTTAATAGCTAGTTGTTCGCCAATGCCTGACGTTGCGCCTGTAATTAAGGTAACCATAATTAGCCCGCCCTCTTATCAATGTAACTAACCACACTACCTAGAATTGGAATATGCTTGTAAAGTAGTTCGCCTACGTTGAAATAATCACGATGCTTAACAATTTTATCATTATCAAAAATTAGCTTACTGTGCCCCTGCACAGATATGGTTTTGCCAGAGGCCAGTTTGGGATGTGAATAATGCATAGTCCAATAAACAAATGCATTGTTGTTGATACCAAACGAATCCGTTATATCAAATTGACAATGCTTAACATTGCTATATAAATTTGCAAAATAGTCACGCAAACTTTCTATGCCGTTAATTTCGTGCATCGGATCAATAAATTGAATATTGTCGGCATAAATGTCACTTAATAAGTCCAAATTAGAGCTATTAAGTTGCTGGTAAATATCAACAAATTTATCTACTGGTAACTGGTTATCCATATCATACCTTAAATGCAGCGAGCGCACGTTCACGTGCAGCTTTGTGGTCAACAATTGCTGGCCAGTAACATTCACTTCCCTTGCCTGTTGCAGCTAAGTAAGTATGCGGAAAATGAATGTGTTTATCTGGCACATTTTCAAGCTCAGGCAAATACTTACGTATAAACTTACCTGTTGGATCAAAGCGCTCACTTTGAGTAATAGGGTTGAAAATCCTAAAATACGGTTGTGCATCACACCCTGTGCTTGCAGCCCACTGCCAGCCACCATTGTTAGAAGCTAAATCGCCATCAATAAGGTGCTGCATAAAAAAGCGCTCACCTTCACGCCAGTCAATTAATAGGTGTTTAGTTAAAAAACTGGCCACTACCATTCTTAAACGGTTATGCATCCATCCAGTTTGCTTAAGCTGTAACATAGCTGCGTCTACGAGTGGGTAACCAGTTCGACCTTCGCACCACGCGTTAAATTCTTTTTCACTTTTTCGCCATTCAACAGGATTGTATTTCTCGTTAAAGTTTTCACCACGAGAGAGCTTCGGGTACTCTGCAATAAGATGCCTGTAAAACTCTCGCCAAATAAGCTCGTTAACCCACGTGAATGTTTTACTTTTTGATGTAGTCAGAATGTCGGGGTAACGTTGCTGTATATTAATTAGCAACTGCTTTGGGCTAATAATGCCCAGCGCTAAATACGGGCTCAAACCCGATGTACCTTTAATACTGGGGATATCACGCTGATCGTCGTAGCTTGTTAACTTATCGCAAATAAAATTATCAACTACACTCAAAAGTGTTTCATCATCAACAGGCCATTTATCCGAACTACAATCGCTTTCAAGGTGCTGGCTTTTTTCAATTTTTATAGGGTTTTGTTCTAGTGGCCATTGCGCCAAGCTAAAGTGAGTATCTTGATACTGTTTTAACCATGCGCGTTTAAATGGTGTGAATACTTTATACATTTCATTACTTTGGTTTTTAATGCTACCAACAGGCGCAATTAAATCTCCTTCGTATAATGTAAAAGTAATGGAACGTTTGTCACATTGCGCTAAAACAGCTTTGTCTCGATTTACTTCGTTAAGCTCATATTCTGTATTAGCAATAATATGCTGAATATCATGAGTTTCACAAAACGAAAGTAGCTCAGATTCACAATCACTAAAACTGGGAGCGTTTATTACATTAAGCGTTATCCCGAAATTGGCAAGTTGCTCTTGCAAATAAGTTACACGTCGCTTTAGTAAATCAATTTGTATTGGCGCTGCTTGGTGTTGTTGCCACTGCTTTTCGCAAACAAAAAAAATGGCGTGTTTAGCGCCATTATTTAGCGCTTCTATTAACGCTTCATTCGAAAAAAGGCGCAAATCGCGCCTAAACCAAAATAATGTATTCATTAAATACCAAATCGTAGTTTTAAATCATGAGGATAGGGATTAAAAAACACCTGTTTTTCTAGGTACTCTTTAGGGTGAACTTTTAGATGGTGCTTAAGTAAAGTAAGAGGCACATAAAGCGGCACTAAACCAGAGCGATACTCGTCTATTGCTTCACGCAGTTCTTGCTTTTCTACCTTAGCAAGGTCTTTTTTAAAGTAACCTTGTAAATGCATTAAGGTGTTACAGTTATTACGACGAGATGCAGGTTTTTTAAGCCCTGTCATTAAACCTAAAATGTATTCATCGGCCAATGCGTTTATATCATCACCAGCGTAGGTTCCAAGTAACTTGCCAAGCTCTCGATAAGCTTGGTAATTGTGTGCCATTAATAAATACTTATGCTTTGCATGAAATTGCGTTAAGTGATGAACACTTAATGGTTCTTTTACAAGCTGCTGCCAACTGTTTAGAACGTACACGCGCATTACAAAATTTTCACGCAGGTGTATATCGTTTAACCTACCATTTTCCTCGCAAGGCAAAAGTGGGTTGTGCTTCATAATTTGTTCTGCAAAGAAACCAACGCCCTCTGAGGTATTACCCGTCCCAGCCTCGTTGTATATTTTTATACGCTCCATGCCACAACTTGGGCTTTTGGCACAAAATACAAAACCACTCAACTCTTTAGCTTGCTCAGTAGCAACCTTTTTACCGTACTCGGTTAACTGCGGTCCAACGTCACCAGAGCCATCAGGACGGCAAACTTTAATTGTGTCGCCAACTCGAACTTGGCGAATTGTAGGTCGAGGAATTGGTAAGCCAACCGCAACCTCAGGACAAAAGCGTGTGTATTCAACATGCTTTGCAAGTTCGTCCATACAAAAGTTTGACCTTTTGTGACCTGTATCAAATCTAACTTTCTCGCCTGCTAAGCAGGCGCTTATACCTATTTTTATTGTAGTTTTTTGCATGTAATCTCTTAGTAGATTAAATTACCAATTGGATTTAGTAATTTACTTAGCCCTTTATTAAAATGTAGCGCACTGCTCACAACTGTAAAGCATAAACACCCATCTTTTGTTATTGGCGTGTGTTGATGGCGACCATCTTGCCAAATAAAGTCACCTGGCACGTAGTGTCCGTCTTCATCACAAAACTCACCGTCAAGTAATAGGGTTATTTCAAAACCTGTGTGCGTATGTTCAGGAATTTCACCGCCCGCATCTATGTGCAGTAAACTTGAACGTAATGCGCCATCGTCTAGTGCTACACGTGAACGGGCTAATTTGCCAACTTGAGTAAACTTGCTGTGCGAAATACGAGTCAGAGCACGAGGGAGTTGGTAATTGTGATCATTTACACTTACTTTAACTGGCTCTACTTCATATACTTCGTCTACAGAATCGTCTGCAGTAATTAAGTCAAGCACATTCATATCAAACTCTTCAAGCAACTGAGATTGGTTATTAACCGGATTCTCAAAAGCTTCGGTGTCTTCACTAAACAAAGCATCTGCGTTGCTTGCTTCTATTTTTGCTACTTTTTCTTGGCAAACAGGACACATATCCACATGTATCGAAACTGCAAGGCTCAAAGAGGCACTTAACGACGCTGAACAATACTCTGTAAGTAGTGTTTCACTCGGGTGATGTTTAATCATGCTGATCTCCCATTTCATTACGTAATTTCTGCAAGGCTAAACGTAATCGTGATTTTACCGTGCCTACTGGAATATTAAGTTGTTGAGCTAATTGCTCTTGCGACATATCTTGAAAATATACACCACGAACGACCTCACGTTGAGCGATAGGCAATTTATCAAGGTAGCGTTTAATTTGTTTGTCTTCTAAATGGTCAGTGTATTCGTGATTTGTGTCTTC
The DNA here is from genome assembly GCF_000241365.1 of Pseudoalteromonas sp. BSi20480. Lineage (NCBI taxonomy): Bacteria > Pseudomonadati > Pseudomonadota > Gammaproteobacteria > Alteromonadales > Pseudoalteromonadaceae > Pseudoalteromonas > Pseudoalteromonas sp. BSi20480. The sequence goes on from NZ_BADX01000073.1 coordinate 49,567, forward strand.
AGAATCATTAATTAAAGGCCAAATGTCTTCGCTGATATTTTCTTCTTTATTGCTCTTCATTTTACGAAGCATATCAAATGACGCATTACGCATTACTGTATAAACCCACGTAGTCGCAGCACCCTTATCGCTGTTGTATAAGTGTGCTTTACGCCATACAGACGTTAATGTTTCTTGTACAAGCTCCATTGCTTGTGCTTCCACACCAAATTGCTTTATTCCAAAGCGTTTAATTTTTGGTGAAAAGTATTCAAATAAATAGGCAAATGCTTTTTTATCACGGTCTTGTGCAACCGACAGTAATGCTTGCATAAGTTCAGAACTAGGCGTTTCTGGCATGGCAGTATACTTACCTGTATTAGGTTCACAACGAGTTGACTGTTGTTGACTTACCATAGTAATTGATCCCATTATTGTTTTGATAAAGGTAATACGTGCAATAAATGGTACGAGATCACATTATTTAGGCAAATTCGTTATTAATTACAGTATGGAGGAAATTAAGTAAGTTATCAAAGTTAGTTTCGAACGCAAGTTGTTGTTTTTTCTCGATCGAAATAGGTAACAACTCAAGCCAACGGGCGGCTATCCAAGCTAAATTATTAAAGTTAGTTGTTTTGTAAAGTAGGCTAAGTTCAGGGTTGCCATAAAAAACGTTACGCAATGCGTCATGCAATAAAAAATGCTCACCCACTTGTTTGTTTTTATCGCTATACCAGTAAGGCGTTTTGCAATCAGATATTAAACCATGGCGAAGTTCTTCTTCGTCTTGGTAAACATCATTTATTTGAACACTTTTAGACGCAAAAACATCAATAAGCAGCACGTCATTATCGTCTTGGTCAAAGTCGATTATATCAACCAAGCATCCTTGGGCGCTAATGTTAAAAGGTGTGTCGTGCTCAAACGTACATAGCACAAACCCCGTGTTATTTTTTAATGCGGTTTTAACCATGTTTAAATAACGAGGTTCAAAAATACGCAAACGCGTATAACCTTCAGGTAAAATAAAAATGGGTAATGGGAAAATCGCACGTTTCATAAAGTCTACTTCTATCAATAACACTGCCTTTATTTACGTGCGTTTTTACTAAGTCGATCAGCTTTAAATAAACCGAATTAATTGCATTATACTTAATTGGTTAAATATTAAGCCACCCACCCATACTCTTTAATGCTTGTACAGATACATACGCAGTTATAATACTCACTACGGGTGCCAACATAAGTGCAAATAATCCAAGTTCGGTACTCATCGCCTTATTCCTTTAAGTTGCTTATTTTGCGTTATTAACTGCAGGGTCTTTACTTTCTGCCGCTTCATTACTCACTAAATCAGCAGGCTCAATTAACGTTTCCAGTGTTAATTTTGTATCAAAATAAAGTGTTTCTTTTATAGATTTTTCAAGCTCAATGGTGGTTTGCTTAATGTAGGTAGTTACAGTGTTTGTTAAAATATCAGTTACATCTAGGTCCACTTCTGTCGCGTTTACTTGCGAAGAACCTAATACTAATAAACTAGCCATAGCGATTTTAATTGAATGTTTCATAATGGTATTCCTTGTTTGTGTATTGTTTAGACGTAGTTATATACTCAAGGGTTGTGCCAAGATGAAAATAAAGTTTAAATTGCTGATATTAATAAAGTTTTAATGAGCTGGTTAATTTATTGAAATTCAGGAAAGGTTAATTTAACCACGTAGTTTTATTTTTTAGCCACTTTTTAGTTAAAAAATAAATAGGGGTATGCTTAATTTTTTTATGCTAGCTAAAAAATTTAAATACAAAATGGCACGGTGAATTACAAAGTCATTACAAAAAAACACACAACTTTAAATAATGGTTTTGAAATAACAAAAAAGTGAATACAAAAAAATGGGGAGGCCTGGGTTTACTTTTTACCTAAACGATAGGCATCAACCATACTCAGCACCCAAATAATTATCATAAGTGGCAAGTATTTGTATTCTGCAAGTTTTGCACATGCCAGTGACGGCTCTTTTGCAGCACCTAATATAGAGGTGATGGTCATCGGTATTTTTCCTGCCACAATTTCATTGGCTGTACATTGTGCAACGGCAAATATATCTTTCATCGTTAAAATTAATAATACCGAAAACACACCAGCAAATATTGCACCTATTAAATGTTTTTTTAACGAAAAGTGCCCTGCCCCTGGGTAAATAATGGCTGTTAGTAATGCGGCTTTTAAATTTGCTTTCATGGTTATTAACTTGAGTTTTGTTGTAAATAGGCCAACCCATAGTGAATTATTTTTGTTTAAAATCAAGAAAAGCTTTAACTTATACAGTGATTGAAAGTTTCAGCGTACACTTGTACACTAAACTCAAATTAAATAGTGGTAGGAGCAGTAATGTCACTCGACGCCCCTTATTCTCGTAAAGAAGAACAGCTCAATGTTATAAGCCACGCACTCGGTATTTTTTTTGCTGTTTTTGTTATGTGGGATTTATTTAACCAAGCAACCAGCACTAAAGCCAATATAAGTACCGCAATATACGGTAGTAGCTTATTTATACTATTTTTATCATCAACACTATACCACGCGAGCGTGCAACCTAAGTTGCGTGCCTTGTATAAAAAGTGTGACCACTGCGCCATTTATTTACTTATTGCAGGCACATACACTCCTTTTTTATTACTCTCACTAACGGGGGCCTGGTCATGGGGTACACTCACCTTTATATGGACCGTTGCGATTGCAGGTGTTGCATACAAAATACTTGTTAAAAATGGTAACAAAAAAATATCCCTAGCCACCTACCTACTCATGGGGTGGTTTGCATTAGCAATTATCTATCCATTGTATTCAAGCATTGATGTAAAAGCTTTGTATTGGCTACTCGCTGGCGGAATTTTTTATAGCGCAGGCACACTATTTTACAGCGCTAAAACAACTCAATTCAGTCACGCAATTTGGCACTTATTCGTAATAGCTGGTTGTGTTTGTCATTATATTTCGATCAGTACCTACGTTTATTAATGGCTGCTTAGAGCTTGAGTTAACAGTTACTTTTTAATTTCGTCAAAGTATAGTGCTTGCATAGTCAGGAAAACGACCCAATCGCTCGTTTTTATCTTGCATTAAAAACCTGAACGACTGTATTTTGTTAGTACTAGCAAATGCTTAAGAAGTTTGTTACAAATGAGTAATTAAGACAAACAAGCGATGCTATGGTAGAAATACGCGCGATTAGCTCGCTATAAACATGTTACGTGTCTTTTGAAGATCATCTAAGGAATTGAAGATTGGCAAACCCAAATAATTCATTGTCGCAAAAAGTTACCAGATTGGATGATGATATTTCTAAGATTAAATCTGATCTCAAAGAGAATAAAATTCGCCCATCTACTCAGTGTGGTAAGTGGCCTGTAAGAGTATATCGGCCTCTTATTTCCCCGAAATTAGACAGCAAAGTAATTCTCACTGACTCAACTTGGCAGTTTGTAGAGATATATCTAAAAAGAAATTGCACGAATAGTGATGCTGTTTTCTATTGGCAGCAGGCAAAAAATTTCTATGAAGCAACCAAACAGCTTGATCTTATATCTAAGCCATTAACAACGTATTACTGTTTTCTAAATGCAACAAAGGCTTTGCTGGAGTGTAAGTCAATTGATTATCATTTTTCGCATGGGGTTTCTGGAAAGGTATCAGATGGCCACAAACGTCTAAATAATGAGCTTGTCAGGTTTCAGGTTAGAGGTGTACTTTCGGGGTTATGTGTTTACCTAGAAGAACCAGTTACACCAGAGTCAACAGAGAGAAAGTTTGAAGAATATAATCTGAAAGACATTTTATATAATTTACCCTATGTTCATCGAGCGTATCATTCAACATACGGTAATCAAGCTGAAGTATTTATTCCTGTATTAAATCCTAGAATTGTTCACGACAAAAGTCGAGGTAAATGCTGGCTTGAACTCCAATTAGAGCCAGAGCATTCAAATGCAACAACGTTAGGTAGACTTGTGGGGTATAGTTTAGATCGTAGGTATCGAAATGACGAAATTTACACCGTGAGAAGGAATAAAGATTTTAAATGGAATGCACCAAGAAATAAACCTGACTTGATTAGTAATAATAGGCTAAAAAATTATTTAAAGAATAGGCGCTCTGAAATGGCCTATATTTATAGCGCAAACGACCTCTGGTACGTTAAAAGAAAAGACTTAAAATCTACATCTGTAATTAGTCGTAGCACGCTGCCTCTAACTTATGCTGCAATGCATAGGCTAAGTGAGCTTGCTCGGTATGAACCACAGTCGCTAAGAGCACACTTAGAAAAAGATGCGTCTTGGCTACTTAGTGAGTTCATCGAAAAATCCATAGTACAGTTTATTGATCAAATATCCTGTGAAATCACTGGAAATGAGTTCCGGATGACTGGGTTTCGCTCATGAAAACACGTAACAAGGCGCTGCTACGGAAAAATTACTCGCTGGCGCTCCCAAATTTCCGCAGAGCGCGGCGTTATAACTTTTATTGGAGTTTGAGTGAGAAATAGAAATCATGAGCTATCAGAGATTCTCGTTGGTTTGATCGGTGATCTAACTATTTCAGTTAGTATCATTCGTGAATATGAAGATAAGCCTTATATGCACAAACCAGAATTAGTAGCTAGTCGACAAAGTATTTGGAGACTGTGTTTTAACTCAATTGTATTAAACTGCTGCAAGTACGTTGAGTTAAATCGTAAGTACTCTCGTGAATTTAACGAAATGACTCCTGAGTTGAATAAAATTCGGGGGCAGTATAACGAGCTAATTACTAGCAACAAATCACTGTTAACCTTGCGAGATGACTACGTGGCTCATATTAACTCACTGAAAACAAAAAAGTGTCTAACACCAGACGAAGTACAAAATCATATTATCACTATGATTGGTGGTGGGACTAATGCGGCAGAGTTTCTAGATTGGATATGTCCTGATGATTATGAATCATCTAACCCGAATGAAAGTTTAGTCGGGGTAGTGACGCAGCTAAGAGACCTACTGGTATCAAAGTTATAACAAAGCATTTAAGAGTGATTCGCAACGCTTGGCAGTATGATGATACTTGAAAATGGAAATATTGTAGATGCGAATGGTAAAGTTACATTTGTTAGCATTGCAGCATTTGAATCTGACGTTTGTAGTTTAAATATATGCTTTCTTTGTACGAAAGTTCTAAACCCACAGAATCAGAATAAAGAGCACATCATACCTAATTGGATTCTAAAGCGATTTGACCTTCACAATGAAGCCGTGAATTTACCTAATGGTTCAAAATATAAATACAACCAATATGTGATTCCCTGTTGCATCGAATGTAATAGCCTACTTAGTGCTGAATTGGAAACTCCATTGAGTAAGGCGTTTTCAAGAGGTTTCGATGATTTGGTTAATTATATTGAGAAGAAAGGATACTTGAACCTTTATTTGTGGATGGCGCTTCTATTTATTAAAACTCATGTTAAAGATCAGTCTCTACGAATGTACTTAGATCGAAGGGTTGAGTATTCATCAATCGCAAAAGGAGTAGGTTATGAGTGGGAAAGTTTTCATCATGTTTATTGTTTAAGCCGTGTGCCCTATACCCAAGCAACATTAGAACAAAATTGTGTAGGATCTTTCTTTATTGTTCCGGTTGAAAGTATTGATGCAGAAAAAGAGTTTGATTATATGGACGTCTCTTACGCAAATACTTCAGGAGTTATTATTGGAGGCATTGGCATTATTACTGTATTCGGCGACGCTGGCGCCGTATATAATCAGATCCAACCAACAGTTATAAATAAGTTAAGTGGTTCAGTTACAAATATGCAATTTAGAGAACTTGTTGCTCACTTCGCCTGTTGTAGTTTACATCTAAAGAATAACCCCAAGCACTCTACTATTTCGGATTCCTCGGGAGTTCAACCTCCACGTATGATATGTACTTTGTTAAATTCAAATCCTGAATTTGAAAATTATAATGACCTAGTATTTGGTAGTTTGATGGACATGTTACTAGGCGATCTACTTGATGGTAAAGTTGCTTTACCTGACTTTCGAGAAAAGTTGAAATCAGGTCAACTATCCATACTTTTTGATAGTTCGGGGCAAGTGATTGCGCA